>JAPOZO010000044.1 GCA_026706025.1 Candidatus Poribacteria bacterium | reverse complement strand
GCACATGCTCTAAAGATCATAGAAAATTTCTAATAACGAAAACTGAATGGCTCTGGAATTTGTCAAGCGGAAATTCGGAGAGTTGAAATATGGAAATGGAAAAAAATTGCGTAAGAAGGTTGTGGGATTTATACAGGAAGAAAGAGACAAAGATGATTTATATGGAGAGCCATGAAGTTTTGTTTTTGCATATTTAGTCCTTCTACAAAGAATGTTATCCGTTAGGTCCCTCATTATCTTGGGGCTTCTTGGGTTGCGTCTCTGGTTCCTCTGGAATTTGGACATCAGGAATCTGCCCGTTTATTCTATTTTTGATGACTGATACTACTTCCTTAAGTGATGTTCGTGTTCGCCACCAACTAAGCATAAGGTAACTGCCAACAACAAGACCTACTACCGTAGTGAAAACAAATATTGATTTCACAATTTCCCATTTAAAATCAGCGGTTGCTAAAGCAGCTATACATGTCAACGCAATAGAAAATAGAAAAATTGCAAAGTTAAATTGTAGTGTTCCTGCTGATCCGTTTTCCAATAATTCTAATTCGTGTTCTTTAACTTCATATATATCGAGAGAATCAACTCTACCACGTCTAATAAGAGGCTTTTCGTCCCTATAAGGAGAATTAGGATCGACCATTCTATAATCTCTCCTTTAGCCATTCACTATTATTTGTACTATACGGATTTGTCCAGGCAGCCTCTATTCCCGATCGAATAACGAATATTCGCTCCGAGGCAGGAAGATCTTTACTCAAAAAATCTCGAATCTGGGATGCGCTTTGATCAGAAATAACGGCCCAACAATTGTCGTGAATAGGACAATAACCACTATATTGCTTAAGTTTCTCTTTCAGCTGATCCTTTTTAAAATTATCATTCACTTCAAAGGTAACAATATAAGTTGTCATTATAGTTTCCTAAATTCCGTACATAAATCTCAAAGTGAGTTATATTCGTCATAACCGCCAATTCAGATTGGAATAGGTCTTCGCGAGTTCCTTATTTGGGTAAGTGGCAAGTTCAAGGAGGAACTTCTTCCCGTTAGCAGCGTATATTTTAAGTTTATCATACACCATGCAAAATATCAAGTGAGTATTCAGTTTTTAGTAGGAGAAGTCGGGATTCGGAAATCACTCCTACAATACTTCGCGTAAGAAACGTGCGGTGTGTGATTCTTGGACCTTCGCGACCTCCTCTGGCGTACCCATTGCAACGACTTCTCCACCATTTTTGCTGCCCTCCGGTCCCAAGTCGATGATCCAGTCTGCAGATTTGATAATGTCGATGTTGTGTTCGACTGCGATAATTGTGTTGCCTGCATCAACGAGTTTATTCAGCACCTTGAGGAGTTTTTGGATGTCGTCAAAATGGAGGCCTGTCGTCGGTTCGTCCATGATGTAGAGCGTTGAACCGGTTGTCCGTCGTGACAACTCTTTCGCAAGTTTGACGCGCTGCGCCTCGCCACCGGAGAGCGTCGTCGCTGATTGTCCGAGTTGGATATACCCCAACCCAACATCCGCTAACATCTGGAGGGTCCGACAGATACGTGAATTATCGCTGAAGAATTCGAGTGCCTCATCTACTGACATATCTAAGACTTCGGCGATATTTTTCCCTTGATAACGGATTTCAAGCGTTTCGTCGCTGTAGCCGGTGCTATTACACGCTTCACACGGCATCCATACGTCCGGCAGAAAATGCATCTCAACACGGTTGAAACGGTGCCCTTCACAGACAGGACACTGTCCGTAAGAGAGGTTGAAACTGAAGTTGCCAATACTAAATCCGCGCATTTTCGCGTCGTGTTGTTCGGCGAAGAGTTCTCGGATCTTCGTGAAGAGGTCTGTATAGGTAGCAGGATTAGAACGCGGTGTTTCACCGATCGCTTTCTGGTCTACGTTGATGAGCCGCTTGATATGACTAACGCCCCGTACGCTCTTATACTCCGGTTGCCCGTAGTCGTTATATATTGGTTTCCAGTTGCTATCGCGGACATGGTGAGTATGGCGGTGGTTTTCGGCATTCTCAGTTTTGATAGAACTGCGACTTTCGAGTGCCGGCTTTAGCGTGCCTTCAACGAGTGAGCTCTTCCCGCAGCCTGAAACACCGGTTACACAGGTGAGGGTGCCGAGTGGTATTTTAACGTTAATGTCTTTGAGGTTGTTCGTTTTCACACCGTATATTGCTAATTCTTTGCCTGTACCTTTGCGCCGAACTGTTGGAACAGGAATTTCTACTTCATTGGAGAGGTAGGCTTGCGTCAATGATTTAGTGGACGACTCCTGTATAGGATTGGTGCCGTCAGTGAAGGTATCCGGTGTGCCAATAGCCACAATTTTACCGCCTGCTTTGCCTGCCTTAGGACCGAAGTCGATGACATGATCAGCGGCTAATATGGTATCGCGGTCGTGTTCAACGACGAGGACGCTATTGCCGATATCGCGAAGTTCCTTGAGGGCGTTGATGAGACGTTCTTGGTCGCGCGGGTGTAGTCCAATACTCGGTTCATCAAGAATATAGGTTACCCCGGTGAGACCACTACCGAGTTGGCTTGCGAGTTGGATTCTACGCATTTCGCCACCCGAAAGCGTCGGTGCGCCACGGTCCAACGCGAGATAACCGAGACCGATGTCTTCTAAGAACTGAAGGCGTATCTGAATTTGCTGGAGGACTTCGGCTTCAAACTCAGGCGAGGTATGCGCATGAAGCGCAGGATGCGTGGCTCTGGAGGTTGACACGCCTTTCGCGACAAGAAGATCCACCTTACCGTTTTGTGTATCATTACCGACTTCCGCTTCAATCTGTGTCAACCGGACGTTGAAGAATTCAATGATTTCGGTAATTGAGAATGCCATCAATTCCGAAATGGTTGTATCCTCAAACATGACGCAGCTCGGGAAAGGTTTCAATCGGGTGCCGTGACATTGGTTACATGGGTCGTGTGGGAAATGTGTATTCTTCCCGCGTCCATCGCAGAAGTCGCATGCCCCCATTTTGTTATTAAACGAAAAGTGGCGTGGTGTCAGTTGCCCGAAATTGTTACCGCAAGAAACACACATCGCGTGTTCGCTGAAGAATTTTTTAACAGGGGCCTCCTGCTCTGGGGTTTTCGTTGGTTTCCGATTAGATCTGTTAGTTCTTGTAACTGCACGGGCACTGGACTGGCTCTCTTGAATCAGGACAAATCCACCGCTTTGGAGGAGTGCCAACTCGACTGCTTCCGTGAACCGGCTCTTTTCTTCGTCAACAAGTTCGACACGATCAATAACGATAAAGACTTCATGAGGAATCCCTTTACTGAGTTTGGGAGCTTCATCGAGTCGGTGAATTTCGCCATCAATTTGGATGCGTGCGAAACCCGCACGTTGTAATCGGCTGAATACATCAGCGTAATCTTCGTTTCCCTTCAGCCCGTAAGGGGATTCACTGGCATTGATGTCAATAATCTTGCCTCTTGCTATACGTGTCGCAGTTTCCGAAATAATCATAAAGTTTGTGAGAGGCGCGAGAACATCTACCCTTTTTTGCGGAAGGTGTTCAAAAACCTGTTGCATTATTTGTTCTGCGTCCTGGGTCTGAACTTCCACAAGGCAATCTGGGCAGTAAGGTTTACCCCATCTGGCGTAAAGTGTGCGGAGTCCGTCGTGTATTTCAGTGATCGTTGCGACTGTGGAGCGTGGATTTTGACCTGCACTCTCGTGCGAAATTGCGATGGCGGGTGAAAGCCCTTCAATTTTTGAGACTTTCGGTTTCTCCATCTGTCCTATAAACTGGCGCGCGTAGGTGCTGAGTGTTTCGATATAACGCCGCTGCCCTTCAGCGTAGATAGTATCAAGCGCGAGGGATGTCTTTCCAGAGCCGCTGACACCTGTCAATGCCGTCATTTTTCGATGCGGGATATCGATGTCCACATTTTTGAGGTTATTTTCCGTTGCACCTTGCACAGCGATTGCTGTCCGTTTTTCTTCTGCTTGTTCAAATGCGTCAGCAAGTTCCGGTTCAATGAGCCGTTGCTTCGCATCCCGCCAGATATCGAAATCACCACGGAGGGCTTGTCCGGTGTAAGATTCAGGCATCTCAGCAATCTGTTCGGGGGTGCCTTCGGCAACGATCGTACCACCACCAACGCCGCCCTCGGGTCCTAAGTCGATAAGATAGTCCGCGGAGTTGATGACCTCAAGGTTATGCTCTACGACGACAACCGTGTTGCCATCGTCTACGAGTCGATGCAGGATGGTCAGCAGTTTATTTACGTCGTCAAAATGCAACCCCGTTGTGGGTTCATCAAGGATATAGAGCGTCTTGCCGGTGCCACGTTTCGAGAGTTCTCTTGAAAGTTTAATACGTTGCGCCTCTCCACCTGAAAGCGTCGGGGCGGGTTGTCCAAGTTTAATGTAATCCAGGCCGACATCGTGGAGTAATTTTAAGCCCCTTGCGATTCTTGGAATATCGGCGAAGTGGATGAGTGCGGTATCAATATCCATTTCAAGGACTTCGGAGATGTTTTTCCCTTTGTATTTTATGGCGAGGGTCTCGTTGTTAAAGCGTTTCCCGTTGCACACCTCACACTCCACCCAGACATCAGAGAGGAGTCCCATATCAACTTTTTTCGCCCCGTTACCGCTACAGGCTTCGCATCTGCCGCCGCTAACATTGAAACTGAACCGCCCCGGTTTATAGCCTCGTAATTTTGAATCGGGCAAGCCAGCATAGAGTGCGCGAATCGCATCAAACACTTTTGTATAGGTCGCAGCATTGGAGCGCGGGGTTCGGCCGATAGGTGCCATGTTAATATTGATAATCTTGTCAATAACGTTGGAGATAGGCACGCCTTTTTCTTCAATGATACCTCGAATGTCGTCGTAATTCCCCGGAATAGTCTTTGCTTTCATGAGATCGCGGGCGAGTGCGTTGTAGAGAATATCGTGAATTAGGGAACTCTTTCCAGAACCGCTGACGCCGGTTACGCAGCAGAGCGTGCCAATTGGTATTTTCGGACTGATTTCTTTAAGATTGTTTTGGCGTGCGTTGCATATTTGTACCCATCTGTCCCCTGTTGGGCGGCGGGATTCAGGCTGGATAATCACCTTATCGCCTCGGAGATATTGCGCAGTCAGTGTGTTGCTCTCTTTGATGAATTGCGCTGGTGTCCCGATGTCCGTTATTTTTCCGCCTTTGATGCCCGCGCCAGGACCGAAATCGACGATCCAATCGGCGACCAACATCGTTGCCTCATCGTGTTCAACAACAATAACCGTGTTACCTTGATTCCGCAAATTGAGGAGGGTCGTGAGCAGCCCGGCGTGGTCGCGTGGATGTAAACCGATACTCGGTTCATCAAGCACGTAGGTAACATCACGTAACCCTGCGCCCACCTGACTGGCGAGGCGGATGCGTTGCGCTTCGCCGCCGGAAAGTGTCGGAGCAGGACGCGCGAGCGTCAGATATCCCAAACCCACATCCATCAGGAAGCCGAGCCGTCCTCGAATTTCCTTTAAGAGTTCCGCCGCGATGAACGCCTCACGTTCTGGAAGTTCCAACGCTGTGAAGAATTGCGTTGCATCCTGAATAGACATTTCAAGGATATTGGTTATGGGCGTATCATCTATTGTTATGGCTTTTATCCAAGAATTAAGTCGGGTTCCCTCACATTCCCGACAGGGCATTTTGACGAAGTAATCAGGGAAATCATCTTCATCGGTTTCATCATCATCTTCAAAGTAATACTTCTGTTCTTCAGCGGGGATAATACCGTGAAAGTGGACGCGATATCGCCGACGTTGTTTTCGTTTTTTTTGTCTGCTTTTCCCAGGGGTAGTGATCGTGAGGACGGCGTCTCCAGTGCCGTAAAGGATAGCGTGCTGCTGTTCTGGCGTGAGTTCCTTCCAAGGGGTCTTGATGTCAAATCCGAGGTGTTTTGCGAGTGCTTCAGCGATGGCTTTCTCTGTCGCCCGTTTTTGTTTGTTAAGAGGTCCCCATAGACTTATAGCACCTTGCATGATGGAGAGGGTATCATCAAGGATGATCAACTGTGGTAAGATTCCCATTTGCACACCCAGACCCCTGCAGTTTCCGCACATGCCATCGGGATTGTTGAAAGAGAAGTGGCGCGGTTCCGGTTTCACAAAACTAATCCGACAGTGCGAACAGGTGTAGTCTCTACTAAAGAGCAGGTCGTCTTCTTCTGCAAGAAATGGGGATATTTCACCTTCAGTCGGAATAACTTGCACGAGCATGCTCCCGTCTCCGCGAGCGAGTGCTGTGTTCACGGCTTCGGTAACGCGCGGTTCGATCCCGTCTTTAATGATGATCCGATCGATGACGAGATCGATATCGTGGCGTTGATTACGGCTGAGGGCGAAGCCTGGGCGAATTTCGTGTATTTCGCCATCAACGCGTAATCGGGCAAAACCCGCGCTACGTAGGTCTTCTATCTCTTTTTCATGCGCACCGCGCGAACCTCTGGCGATTGGGGCTAAGATGATGAGTCTTGTACGTTCCGGGTAGTTGAGCAAAGTATTGACGATGTCCGCGGCGGTTTGCGAACCGACTTCACGTCCACAGTCGGGACAGTGGAATTGTCCGACACGCGCATAGAGCACACGCAGGTAATCGTAAATCTCAGTCACGGTGGCGACCGTAGATCGCGGATTATGTCCTGTGGATCCCTGACTGATAGCAATAGAGGGGGAGAGTCCAATGATTTCGTCTACATCCGGTTTGCCGAGTTGCCCCAAGAATTGCCGCGCGTATGCCGATAGGGATTCAATGTATCGCCGTTGTCCTTCAGCATAGACAGTATCAATCGCCAGTGAAGATTTACCGGAACCGCTAACGCCGGTGAAGACGATGAGTTTATCTTTTGGCAGTTGGATGTCAATATTTCTTAAGTTGTGTTCTCGCGCACCTTGGACGTGGATTGACTCTTCTGTCATTTTTTTAACTATTTGCTCCTGGTCTGCCTTCCACTTCGTTTCAGGCAGGTTTTTGATTAATTCTTGACTGGGTTGGAGGTGATTAAGTTTTTCTTCAGAAGAACACAGTTAAATATTTACAAAGCCGCCTAACTCCTTGAGTTTACGGGCATCTCTGCGCCAATCGGCTTTAACTGTTACATAGAGTTCTAAAAAGACGCGGGTGTCTAAGAATTTTTCGATATCAATGCGTGCAAGTTCGCCGACTCTTTTAATTAATTTACCACCTTTGCCAATAATAATTTGCTTCTGCGTCTGGCGTTCCGCGTAGACGATGGCGCGGATATAGAGAATTTCGCCTGATTTGTTCGTCTGGCGTTTTTCAAACTCTTCAACCACGACGGCGGAAGCGTAAGGGATCTCGCGTTGCGTCAGGAGTATGATTTTCTCACGGACAGTCTCGGCGATGAAAAACCGTTCGGGGAGATCGCTGAGTTGATCCTCTGGAAAATAGTGCGGACCAAGGGGTAAATAGGCTTCAATCTGCTCAAGAAGAAGTGGGACACCATCGGCAGTTAAGGCAGAGATCGGGATTATATGCGCAAATTCAAATTTTTGGCTGTAGTCTTCAAAGATAGGAAGGAGCGTTCGTTTTTCGACGAGATCTACTTTATTGAGAACGAGGATTGTTGTCGATTTAACACGTTTGAGGCGTTTTAGAATTGTATCTTCAATATCTGAATTTCGGCGCGTGACATCAATCACGAAAAGTACGACATCAGCATCCCCTAAGGCACTATACGCTGTTTTGACCATTTCGCTCTGTAGGCGATATTTAGGGGTCATCAGCCCGGGGGTATCGACAAAAATGATTTGATGGGTGTCCGTGGTGAGAATGCCACGAATCTGGTTCCGCGTTGTCTGCGGTTTCGGGGTGACGATCGCTAATTTCTGCCCCAAGATAGCATTAAGCAGCGTCGATTTCCCGACGTTAGGCGCACCGATAATGCTAACGTAACCAGATTTGAAGTTTTGGATTTCGTCCATAATTATTAAAGGCGGGATGCTTTTAGTAGAACGTGTTAATATAGACTCTCAATTTGCGTAAACAGAATCTATTCTGATATTGTAAAAGTTAACAATTATTATACCAGATTCGCGGGCGAAAAGCAAGGAAAGTTTTGGGAGTCTGGTTAGGCGTTTTGTTCTTCAATTTGGTGCAGTGCTTCGCTGATATAGCGGCGGATCCATTCACTGTTGGTGGTTTCCGCGAGTGCTTTAAGAGCAGAGATGGCTTGCGGGCTACCAATTCTGCCTAAGGCGACAACGGCAGCGGAACAGACGGCTCTATCGCTATCTGTTATCGTGCTTATTAGTGCCTCTATCACCTGTACCGGTGGTGTTGAAAACCTGTCTTCACTGAGTCCTAATTCTCCGAGCGCGACGACAGCGGCGCAGCGCATGTCGGGTTCTTCATCTTGTAGGAATGGGATCAGAACATCAATGGCGCGGGCATCACGGATCTTTCCGAGGGAGGAGATGGCGAATCGGCGGACGGTTGAGTTGTTATCGGTTAGGGCATCAATGAGCGGCGCGACGGCGTGGACATCGCCAACACCCCCTAACCCTTCAGCAGCGTAGGCGCGCATTTCGGCAGACTCTGATCGAAGTTTTCGCAGCAATACGTGGGTCGGGATATATCGCCAATTCCGAACGGGACCGTCTCGGCGTGAGAGCCAACTGATGAACTTGCGGGCTTTTTGTTGTAGAGACAGACTTGAACCAGCGTCTACGGTTTCGCGGGTCATCGTGCCACCTCGCTCGCTATTTTTCAGATAAACGGCAGAATTATAGCATATATTGGATTGGATAGCAAATTGTTTTTACAATGCTTTTTGCCCATGTTCTGGAAGTTGCTCAAAATATTTTCAGAAGCGCGGTGTTGTTCTGTGCACCTAAAGATCCTCAAGATTCTTAAGTGTCCCTTTTTCCTTGGCTTCGAGTGCCTCAGCAATCAAAAAATCCAGTTTACCGGCGTTTGAATCCGCTTCGATTTGCCGATCCCATTTTTCCCACTCTAAATCGTTAAACCATTGTTTCAATTGCCGGTAATCGGTTTCGGAGAGGGCAAGAATCTCTTCTTGAATTTTTGCAACGTTTGTTGCCACTGTGTTTCTCCTTTGTCGTGATGCCGTCGTGTTGATATGGATTAGAAGTGTAAAAGAATTATACCATAGAGTGTCTCTAAATGGCAATTTTTCTCTAAATCAGACATGTATCAAGAGTCGTGTTAGGAACCACAACAGCGTGCCAAATAAATTCAGGCAAAATTAGAGGCTGATACCTAATTCTTTGGCGATGGTATAGACATCTTTATCGCCACGACCTGAAAGGCATACGACGATGACTTTATCTTTATCAAGTTTAGGCGCGAGTTCTCGCAGATAAGCGATGGCGTGTGCGGATTCTAATGCGGGGATGATACCCTCTGTTTCCGATAACAACTGGAACCCTTCCACTGCTTCAGCATCGGTAATCGGGACGTATTCGGCTCTACCGGTTTCACGGTAATAGCTATGTTCAGGTCCGACACCGGGATAATCTAACCCTGCGGAGATCGAGTGCGCAGGCGTTATTTGACCGTCGTCTTCTTGCAATAGATAGCACTTCGCACCGTGAAAGACACCGACACTGCCTGCAGTAAGAGGTGCTGCATGTCGTCCGCTACGGATGCTCTCACCGGCGGCTTCTACGCCGATCATCCGAACGGATTCATCGGCATAGAACGGGTAGAACATACCGAGCGAGTTACTCCCACCACCGACACAGGCGACAACACAATCCGGCAGTGCCCCCGCTTGTTCTAATATCTGTACCCTTGCCTCATCACCGATGACGGCTTGGAAGTCCCGGACAATCATCGGATAAGGGTGCGCCCCGACAACCGAACCGAGGAGTAGATAGGTGGTACGGACATTCGTGACCCAGTCGCGGAAACAGGCGTTGATCGCATCTTTGAGGGTACGCGACCCGGAATTAACCGGCACGACTTTCGTTCCCATCAACTGCATCCTGAAAACGTTGAGTGCCTGCCGTTCTATGTCTTCCTCACCCATATAGACTTCGCATTCCATATCAAATTTTGCGGCGACGGTGGCTGTTGCGACACCGTGTTGCCCGGCACCGGTCTCGGCGATGATGCGTTTTTTACCCATCCAGCGTGCAAGCAGAATTTGACCGATTGCACTGTTGATTTTATGCGCGCCTGTATGGTTGAGATCTTCCCGTTTGAGATATATCTTCCCGCCGCCGAGGGTTTCCGTCAGACGCTCGGCGTAATAAAGCGGGTTGGGTCGTCCGACATATTCGCGGAGGTAGTACCGGAATTCTTCTTGAAAATCGGTGTTATCTTTGAGTTGGTTGTAAGCGTCTTCGAGTTCTAAAAGGGCAGGCATCAGGGTTTCGGGGACGTATCTGCCCCCGAATTGTCCGAAATGGCCTGTTGCGTCAGGAAGTTGTTGCATTTAAGTTCTCCAATGGTTACGGCATAGTGGTGTGTCTACTACTTTAATGTTACGGCACATCGGCGTGTGCCTACTACTTTAATGATTTTGCGCGGAGGTTTGGTTGCTCTAAAACCGATGGGTTAACAACGGATTCCGGCAGCTGTCCTGTCAGCACTTGTGCCACACATCTGGCAGCGGTGACCTCCAGTTCAAGAATCGCATCTTCTGAGACAAATGCGGCGTGCGGTGTGACGACAACATTTTCAAGCGTGAGGAGTTCTTCATTTTCATTTGGGGGTTCGGTTTCCAAGACATCCAGCCCGGCACCGGCGATGTCTCCATTTCGGAGTGCCGCCGTGAGCGCAGCGGTATCTACAATACCACCGCGCGCAGTGTTGATTAGGAACGCTGTCGGTTTCATCGCACGAAATTCGGCACTGCTGAACATACATTCTGTTTCCTCGGTCAACGGGGCATGGATTGTGATAAAGTCGGAGGTTGCGAGGAGTTCAGGAAATGAGACCTTTTGTGCACCCTGTTGCTGGATACGCTTCGGATCCGTGCGCGGGGAGCAGACATTGATTGTCAATCCGAACGCTTTCGCTTTCGGGATAATCGCTTGCCCGATCCGTCCGAATCCGACGATACCGAGTGTTTTACCACGGATTCTGTGCATCTCCGGTCCGATATTCTGGTCCCATACGTTGTTTCTAACAGCCCGGTCAAAGCGTGAAATTTTTCTTGCACACGCCAGTAGGAGTCCCATCGCGTGGTCAGAAACTTCGTCGATACAGTAGGCAGGAACATTGGTAACAACAATACCGTGCGCAGTGGCGGCTTTGACATCAATGTTGTCGAGTCCAATGCCGTAGCGGGCAATAACCTGACACTTCTTCGCGGCGGTAATGACTGGCTCGCGAACAGGATTCCAACAAGTGAGGATACCGTCCATCATCGGTGCAAGCGTTTGAAGTTCTGATTCGTCTCCAGTTTCGGCTGCGACGAGTTCTGCCCCGATTTCTGCAAGGACCTGTCGTTCAGGTTCAATAGAGGACCAAGCGTAATCGGTGATGAGGATTTTCCAGTTGTTTGCCATGTCTGTTATAGTGATCCTTCACTCTTACAAAAAGACTTTGCCGGGATTCATTAGATTCTGTGGATCCAAGGCGTGTTTGATAGCACGCATCAGGTCTATTGCCTCTCCGTGTTCCTTCGCTAACGCGTTCCGTTTACCGACACCAACGCCGTGTTCACCCGTGCAAGTGCCGTCCATTTCTAAGGCGATGTCTACAATCTGATCGCTGAGTCGCTGTGCCTCTGCTAATTCGTCCTTGTTGTTGGGTTCGAGCGGAAAGACGACGTGAAAATTACCGTCACCGACGTGTCCAAGAATTGACGGGACAAGATCCGATGGAGCAAGCAGTGCTTTCGTTTGTGCGATACACTCAGCGAGCCGAGAAATCGGAACACACACATCAGTGACATAACCTACGGAACCGGGACGGCGGTTGAGTGCAGCGTAATAACTATCGTATCGGGCTTGCCAGAGCCGTTTACGTTCGTTTTCGTCTGTTGCCCATCGGAAATCACCGCTGCCGTGCGTTGCTGCGATTTTGCCAGCAATCTCAGAACTCTCTGCGACGGTGTGTTCGGACCCGTGGAATTCAAAGAAGAGTGTCGGTGCGACTTCGTAATCTAATCCAGCGTATTTGTTGACTGCATCCATCTGCAGTTCGTCTAACAGTTCAATGCGGGCGATATTGATACTTGTATCCATCATTTTGATAACAGTATCTACTGCTGCGGCGACAGTCGGAAAAGCACAGACCGCTGCGGCGACCGCTTCCGGCAACCGTGTTAATTTCAGCGTGATTTCGGTGATAACTCCGAGTGTGCCTTCTGAACCGATAAAGAGGCGGGTGAGATCATAGCCTGCAGCGGATTTCCGCGCTCTGCTTCCGGTATGAACGATCGTGCCATCCGCAGTGACGACAGTCAAGCCGAGGACGTTATCGGGCATTGTGCCGTATCGGACAGCACTCGTGCCGGATGCGCGGGTTGCGACCATCCCACCGAGTGAAGCATCTGCCCCCGGATCGACCGAAAAGTGGAGCTGCGTCCCCATGTCCATAAGATGACCATTCAATTGGAAACGCGTCACGCCTGCTTGGACGGTGGCATCTCTATCGTCTTGACTGACACGGAGGATACGGTTCATTTCGTTGAGTGCGATACAGAGCGCGCCTTCGGACGCAACGACAGCACCTTCAACGCCCGTGCCGGTGCCGTAAGGGATTATCGGTATCTTGTGTTCCGCACAGATTTTGACGATTTCTGCGACTTCGGCATTGGTTTTCGGGAAGGCAACGGCATCTGGGAGCGCGTCTTGATGGTATGACGCATCACGTGCGTGCGCGTCTCGGACGGCACTGTCTGTGCTGAAGCGTTTTCCGAGGAGTTTGCGGAGTTCTTTGTGCGGGCGTTTTAGATTGTGTTGGTTCATGCTATATGCATCTTACAATTTGAGAGTAATGGCAAGGTAAAAGGATAAGAAAAATTGATTTACTGCCTATACCAATTCTCTATCTTTTGCGAAGGTTTTGATACCGCTCCAAAATTGTTGGCATTTTAATCCTCATCTTCTTGGTATGTGATATTATCAAGAGCATTGCAAAGTTCTTCATAATGTGTAGATACCGAATAACGGACACTATGAAAATTTTCACCGCGCATTGCTGATCTAAACTCTCTTTTGTGAGAGTCTAAAAATTGGAAAACCTTTCTTCTATCAACGTTTGATCCTTCATTATAACTGATCAACCTTAAATACTCGGTTTCCTCTAAGTTCAATTTGACCTCAGCCATTGCAACCGCAAAAAAACTTTCACAGTATCCGGTGCGGAGATAGGCAGGAAAAAACCCTTTTATATCCGAAAACCTTATAGATGTTCTATATTTTGAAGTTTTTCTGGACCATTGAAAAATAGAAGCAGTTGGCTCGGAGTAAAACATTCTAAATATTTCGACTTTGAAAGTGTCCACTATCTTTCGAGGGAGTTGGTATAGGGTGACTATAAGTAAACATGTAACGCTTATCACAGCGGCTGTAGAACTTATGAATGATGTAATGACTGCAAGTTCATTGTTCATGATTTTATTAATCAAACCGGTGGTGAGCACTCTTAGTGAGAATGCGCGGACCACTTGTGAGATCTTTCTTCATTGCCTTAATTTTATCAATTTTGTCTAATTCAAGACTTCTGGTTAGTAATTCGATATTTTCATAGTCTGTTACCTTCAAGGTTACGGTAGACACGATCATCACCCATGCTTCTCTCACCGTATAAGTATTAACTTTTTCCTCTTCGTTTTTATCTCCTGGCCAATGCGTGCAACCCTGATTAGGCCACGGAGAAAAAGGTTTCTTACAATTGTCGCATTCGGCTATCACATTGCCTAAGCCAATAAAGAAATTTACTATTATCTTCTCTTCAATTCCTCTTATCAAATCATCGGTTGATGCAAAACTATGTGTTCCACCATATTTGAGGCGTTTTAGCACTTCAATTGTAGTCAAAAGACGGCCTTTCTCAATTTGTGCATCCCGACTTATACCACAATTCAAAATATCGGTGCGGCCACACTCCGTAAATGGTATACCTTGATTTAGTGCCTCACACAGTATTTTCAACATGGAGTCACCTATTCGGAAGACTTCTCCAGGGACAATTTCCAGTTTCAAAAAGGCAGATCTTTCTTTTGCTGGATCGTTGTAAATTTCCTGAATAGTTGCCGGTATTTTTAGAATTTCTATCATTTTTATATACTTCTTTCTTCCAATTCTATTGGAATATATCTCATAGTTAAATCTAAAATTAATATACCTCATGGACGTGGTTAACATTATTATTCAGATATCGCCCTACAAACAAAATGTGATTCGCTCATGTAAAAAGTATGTGCGATTGTTTTGAATGAAGGCAGTCACCACGCGGGTTTGACATCTTCATTAGCACACAGTCTTTACATGAACCAATGTGATTAAGTGTTATTCCATAACAACAGTTTCCTCCCCAAGCATGTCGATGATCTTCACAGCGACGTGGGCATCAGGACGCGGCAGTGATACCGTATATTCTCCCTCAACAAAATCTTCTTTTTTCTTTGGAACATCGCTCTCAACTATTTTGAAATACTCGCCCGAGTAGTCGGTATCAATCGACACGCAATCGATCTGTGCGCGGAAATCGTCAATTTGCTCGTCAAAAATAGTTCGATCAATATCCATCCGTGCTAAAATGGTTGGACTTATATAATCTGCGATGGTAATTTTGACACTGTCTCCTTTTCTGTCAAAATTAACCTCTGCTGAGGCAGGCTCAAATGTGGTAATTCCTTCGCTTCCGATGTCACGCACAAAAATTTTGTTTACTGCGCGCCGCCTGTTTTCCGCCTTAAGTTCTGCTTGAATGCCGCTATTAATACCGTAGCAAAATACGGTGATATTGCGTGATTCATCCGGGCGATTCTCAAGTTCGTCTTTTATCGTCTGAATATCTAATGGCGTGAACGGTTTCGTTAGGTCAATGATTTTGACGAGTGTCCCATCCAACGTGCCATCAAAAAATGCCTCTTGTCTGTCCGTTTGCACGCCATATTTTTTGATGACAATATCCTTTCGTTCCAAATGGGTACTGGCATCGTAGTTATTGACCCCATAGTGTACAATGCCGCGCTGCATATTAGGCAATTTCTGTAGTCTTTTTATTGTTGTTTGGATTGCACCTCTGTTGATATCTGCAGCGATCCAACGTCTGCCGAGTCTTTCTGCAACAACAGCGGTGGTGCCACTACCTACAAAACAGTCAAGCACGATGGAATCTTCGTTGCTTGATGCTTTGATGATACGTTCTATGAGTGCTTCAGGTTTTTGGGTAGGATAATCTTCTCTCTCCTTAGACACATTGATTACAGGTTTAATGTCATCCCATGTATCTCTGATATATACATCTGCAAAATAGCGCCCTTCTTCATCTACCTGCTCATTAAAAAATGGTTTTTCATAATATATACGCTCTTGCAGAGCTCTGTGTGTATATTCGCTTGACTTAGAATAGAATAGCAAGACATCATGCTTTCGGGGCCAGAAATTTTTGCCAACTCCACCTGTGCGATAAGACCATATAATTTCATTTTTAAAATTTTCTTCGCCAAACACTTCGTCTAGCAGAAATCGCAAATGATGGCTTTTGTGCCAATCGCAATGGAGGTAGATACATCCTTTTTTACTTAAAAGCTCATACATCAAAATGAGCCGTTCATACATGAATTGGAGGTAATTGTCATTTGTCCAGATGTCCTTGTATTGTACCTTTTCAAGATCAGAGTGTTCTTCTCCTTCTAATGCCACCTTTCCACCGCGTAATTCCACTTTTCGCACATAATCAACACCGCTTGCAAACGGTGGATCAATGTAGATGAAATCTATTTTGCCTCGGAAACCTTGCACGAGAAGTGTTGAGAGAATCTCTTTGTTGTCTCCTTGAAAAAAGAGATTAGGACCGTCCTTAAATTTATCGTAAGTCGGTTCTTTCTCAGGGTTTTCAACGTTATAGGTATCTACCAATTGGGCAGGATAGTTGCTTATTGTGTCAATTGGGCGTTTGCCGACCCAGTGGAGCATCGGTCTGCCTTTAACTGGTTTGATTTTCATTGTGTGCTCTTCCTATTGTACTACTGCCATCGGAAATTTGGGCCACCGTCTAAACCAAGATTGTGGTATAATAGCACTCTCTCCGGTGGCCAAACGCAGAAGATTCACTTCCGATTATCTACGGGTGTCCAACCAGAAACGTCCTCACTCGGCGTTAGGCTATTTGACCTCTGTTGGATGTGAGTCACAACACTTGTCTTAACTGGACAGATTTTTTGGTCTAAATAAGCGTTGGCACTTCATTTTTTTTCGCAATAAGTAGTTTTGGGTTTGGTTAATTTTGATTTCACGATTTATCATGGCTATAATAATTCAAGTTGTTGATTGTCAAAATGTCTCTCTGATTTCTTTCGTGGTATTATCCAGTTATATGGTAATCTAATATTATCTCTCAAAAAACTTGGATTATCAAAATACTCATCGCTTATCTGCCAGAACTGTAAACGCGGATAATACTTATTGTTCTCAAGTTCAAATTCGCCCATATCTGCCGCGATCTGACGCATACCCCTCGTCACTGGATCAAGCGTGATAAACACACCCGCTATAGCGTTGTGTTCGTTCATTGTATGACAGAAAGCCCTAACCTGCTGAAGTGTAGGTTTGCCTGTTTTTACTTCAGATATAATACGTCTAGAGGTTTCTTTGTCCGTTTCTGGATTCCAAAGCATCACAGACCCAATACCATCTTTGCCACCATCTCCTACATCACGGGTTGGTATCATACCGAGACGGGTGACTGCCCAGTTAGCAAAGTCATGGCGTTTCTTTTCGTCACGAACGAGTTTGTGGACTTCCTGCATGTTAGTAGGATAACCGATAATTTTATAGTTTTTGTGTGGTTCTAAGGGTTCGTTAGCACTATTAGTATGCCGATCTCTCATTCTTTTACTTATCGGATCTAATGCGATGATAGTAAGGTCTATACCGATCCAGTTTCGTTTTAGTGTGTGTGCCGCATCTATAGTTGTGCCACATCCGCAAAATGGATCCATCACCAACATGCCTTGATGACTGGATGCTTGAATTAAACGTTCATAAAGAGCGCGTGGTTTTTGTGTGTTGTAATGTAAACATTCACTACTTACATTAAGAATAGGTTTTATATCTTGCCATACATCCTTGAGAAAGACATCTTTTTCTAAATCAGATGCTTTTATAAGAGGCAAAATATCTTCCCAAATATCTCGAACATAAACATCTGCATAATAATTCCCTTCTTCGTCTTTTTCAGTAGTAAAGAAGGGTTTATCATAATAAATTCGTTCCTGTCGAGGATTATGTTCATAGTCTTTTGACTTGGCATAAAACAAAAGATTCTGGTGTTTTTTAGCCCAACGTTTCTTGCTTACCCCTCCTGTTCTATATCCCCATATTATGTCATTTTGAAAGAAATCATTATTCTTGAGATTCTTCTGATCCCATATTGCATCCATAACACCTTTTAGGTAATGGCTTGCTGTTTGATCACAATGTAGGTAGATACTCCCTGTGTCTCTGAGTAATCTATGCATTTCTGCCAGACGGGGTCCCATAAAAGCGAGGTATGCCCGCATTGAACCTTTGTTGCCCTTCACAGCATTTTGTAACACAAGATCATATCCACGTAGGCAAGTATCTAATGCTTTGTAGGTATCATTTGCGTCTGCCCGATTTCGTATGTCGTCGCGGGATTCTATTGCTCTATCATCCCACTGCCATATATCCGTAAAAGCTTTTTCTTGTGCCTTTGATTCTTGGAAAAAAGCGTTATAGTCGCGTCCACTATTGAAGGGAGGATCGGTGCAGATAAGGTCTACATGCCCCGGTTCCATTTCACGCATAATTTCGAGATTATCACCAAAATACAGTTTATTCATTCACAATCTCCTTACCTGGTAATAACATACTCTCATTAACAAATTTCCAAAAGATTGTTTTAAGGTTTCGGTTATTATAGACATAACAGCGTTCTGCTACATAGAGCGGTGTATATCCAACGCTACTTATACTGAACTCACGCTAAATTGTTTTCACCGCCGTTCTGCATGAGCTCCTTCCCATAAATCCATTCGCGGATAGTTTGCATTTCGTCTAAATTCTCTTGGAGAAAAGTGTCCTTGGTATAAATCACTTTATACTCAAAATGGGAATCCGGTTGCAATTTTGCCAGACGTTTCACTGCCTTCTTTTTCGCTACGACGTTGGAATCGCTGCGTTCGCTTTCGGACTTAATCTCAACGATGTAGAATTCCCCTGTGTTTTTGACGATAACGAAATCGGGAAAATAGCGGTGATAATTGTTATCAGTACCTTTATATTCAAAGTGAAAATCGGTTTTCTTTGTATTCGTTAGGCTACCGGTAAACAGAAATACTTCAACATCTGCAGCCGATTGGTTCAGCGTTGCCAAAATCGTTTTAAAGAAATTCTGTTCGGGAGCACTATCAAAGTCGTAAGGCATATAGTGAAAACTCACATCGTGGTTGTCATCTAAGTCATCTTCACTGAGGAGAAGGTCAGCTTTACTTTTCCGCAGACGCACCTTGTGAACGTAGGAACCGTCGGTATCATCTTTTTCAAAAAGTAGATTACCATCGTCATCGTGAATACGGATAAGTGCGAGGTGTTCTGCAATATGTTCCTCAATCACTTCGTAATTTTGCTGCTGGTTTTCCACCTGTTTACATAGTGAGTCGAAGTGTGCATAAGGGATTTGCCCCTCTGGATAGAGGCTTTTGAGACTTTTTAACGTCTCCATAACAGAGAGGTGATAGTTTGTTGCGAGTCGTCTCGCGAGTGTGTAGCAATCTGTTGCCCGATTAGCAATTTCAACTTCGTCTTGTGCGCCTAACGCTGTTAGCGGCGAAGTACTCCGCTGCGTAAAGTCGGGGGTCAGAATGCTACGAAAGGCAGGTGATGTCTTCTCAAGGTTTGTAGGCTTATGCAACTGAATCGCTTTAGGCGTATTTTCCAGCGGAACAACCTTGCGCACCAATTGCATAATTTGTAATTTCGGCAAATCGGTTTTGCGAATACGGAGTGCAACCTCTTCCGTTTCTGTGTCTTGTGTGCGGAGTTCGCCGAGCGTGGTACCGAAATTTGCTTGCAATTCTTTATCTAAAATCGTACTGTTTTTGGTATCCAAAAAGATTTTTGCAGTGTGTGTGTTGCCTTTCACTTGACGGAGGCATCGCGTTGAGGCTTGCAAGATGAAGTTGCTACTGGTTGTCTGTTCCTTAATAAGCGCGCAAGCGAATAAACTTAGGCAATTCCATCCTTCTGTCCCTTTGCCAATAAGTAGAATGATACGTTTTTGGCTGTCAGGATTGTTGAGTTGATTGAATTCATCAATTTCCTGCGGACTTGATTTTTGGGTATTGACGAGTATCTGAGTGGTACTCTCTCCCCTTTGGGTAAGTGCATTTTGAATATGTTGATGGGAGGTATCCAAATGTTCTTGTGTTTTGAAGTAAAAGGCTATTTTCGCTTTCGCACCATCGGGCAATGATACATCACCGTAGTTTTCAAAAAAGTCGTTGATAACGCTACGGATCACGTCTGCATCGGGAATCGTTCCGATAGGGTACTGAACAATGCCGTTGTGAAGACTTTTAAGGATATTGTCTTTAATTCCTTCACCAAGACTGTACCATGCAACGACTTCTCTGAGCATCTGCCGTTTGGCGTAAGGGGTACCAGTGGTATTGATAACGGATACAAGAGGCGTTTTCTCATGTATGTAGTTAACCGTTTCCCGCACCCGCTTGAGTTCTGTGTCTATTTTATTTCCGTAAGTGTGGTGTGCCTCATCTGAGAATATCCCTAAATTGGGTAAGCCCGTTATTTTTTGAAGGCGGAGGTTTGCCTCTAATTCTGCTTGCTCCTTCTTTTCCTCAAACTCCAGTTCTGTCTGATTACTTCGCTTTTTGACGTTTGCCCGAAGCGCGATTTTCTCAGTGTTCGTGACGATAACGTTGTAAACGCTGCCATCTTGAACTTGGATTCCTTTCGCTCCTGTTTGTGGATAGGTGATTTTAAGGTTGGCGAGAAAATCACGGTGTAGACTGGGTGGTAGAATCTGATCGAACGGAACCTCGCTAATCTCGCGGAGACTCTCAATAATAGTTGTGCCGGGGGCGAAGACAAGGGCATTTTTCATGAAGTGAGTCTCGCCCGCCGAGTGCGGGCTTTCAGTGCCCTCTGGATAGCGAAGTGCCATCGCGAATTCGGTTGCGATAATAGTGCCGATAAGAACCGTCTTACCTGTGCCCATTGCAAGCGCGAAGATATAACTTGGATATGGAAGTGTTGCAGCCTCATAAACCGGATCAATTCGCTTCTGTTTAACGAATTCTGGGTTATTTTCTACCAAGTCAATGATCGCGTCAACATCTCTAATCAATATCAATTCTTGGGAAGAGATCGGGATACCGAATGCTTCACAGAAATCGCGTATATCCCCAGTGTCATAGTAGTGTCTGTAGAGTTTAACAATATGTGGAGTTTTCAGGACTAACCTTAGGTACCAGTAAAGTTCCAGCGATTGGAATTGCGGTTCTCGGAGGTATTTGAGGTGCACACGGTCATCTGCTTCGCCTTCAAATTGGTAGCGTAGTATTTCTCCGATGAGTGGGTAGTCTTGGCAGGAATATCCATCTTTGCGCCAATTTAGGGTGTCGTCACGCAGTTTTTCAAAGAGGTGTTGCATTAGGCATGATTCCTAAGGGTAGTTGGTGAAGTAGAGGATGTTCATCTTATTCTAATGAATTTACACATCACTATACCGTTCGTCTATTTCTTGGGCAATTTCTTCCAATATCTCTACTTGCCGCCGTGCAAAGTCTGCGAAAATGTAGGTGTCTTTCGTCTGAATATGAGTTTCCTCGGGAACATGAAAGTACGCTTTAATGTGTCGTAAAGCATGATCAATATTTTCGTATACATGATTTATATTGTCATCAGGTTCATTCCGCTCTCTTAATCCAGTCTTAAACATCTCAACGGATTTTAGGATCTGATCAACATGAGCACCAACAAGCTCAACATGTGGTGAATCTGGTGAAATAGTGGCTTCCAATACTTTTTCAAATGGGTAACTTGTATGTTGAAAAGCATCAGTCAATTTTTTTCCTGCAAATCTTTTTCTATGTTCCATTTCTTCTTCTTGTAAGGTTTTAATGATGTTGTTCAAAACATCCACAAAAATGCTTTTTTGGGTTGCAATTAAATCGGGAACGTTTATATCTTCATGCTTGGAATCAAGTTTGTTATTTCCCGAACTTGTCCGATAATATGTTATCAACTCAAATCCCTGTGAACTAAGTGTTGGTCTGCTAATGAAGTTGAATGCTCTTTTGTTACCTCTTTTTGTTGGGTGTCCTGCAGCGTCATTGCGAATATTGCGAATTTTATCTAACGCGTTATCCTCGGTGTATGAAATTTTAAGAGCATCATGCAGATTTTTTATGGCATCTTGCTGGACAAAAAGAGCCTGCAGAGCACCGTAGATATGTAAATAATTTCTACCTTCATCAAAACTATCAGCGTCTAATTTTAGGAAACTTTCTAATGCTTCTTCTGTATCCTCAATTGTATCCATACAACTGCAGAGCATGTGCCATAAGATATTATCTTGCAGTAAGATATTTTGCTTGCGAGAACTGTTTATTAAATCTCTAATTTTCGACATTTTTTGGTAAAGGGGATTGCACATTGCTGTACTCCATTCTTAGTTACAATTAACGCAAGTTGCCACCTTTTTATGCACATAGCACTCCGCTGGAGTATGATCGCATAAATACGCTATTTTCTTTAGGTATATTACCCCTCTGAAGTTTGCAAAATCTGTTAGTAGCAACTTGGGTTACAATTATATATCATGTTTGAGGAAAAGTCAAACAGAATCAAATAGACAACCGGGGGCATTTAGTTTTCTCTTTTGTAGCGTAACTGTTAGGTTGCGACCTATGCACGCACAGGCTAACAGCCTATGCTACAAGGATTCTCAGTGTAGAAGCAGCAGGATAAATATTGAAATTGTGCTCCTAAATTATAAAACTAAATCGTCTTGAATAGACAGCAGGGTTATTTATGGTGAACCCAATAAATAAGTATACATTTTCTGATATTTTAGGTATACTCTCG
>JAPOZO010000043.1 GCA_026706025.1 Candidatus Poribacteria bacterium | reverse complement strand
CTGCAATCGCCGATTCCGTTTCTGCTTCAGGAAGTCCTTCGTGATTAAAGAGGTGGATAGCCAACATCGTCTGGGCAAACTCCCATTTCTGGCGCGCCTGCCGACGCGCAATAGCGATAATCCCACGATTCGGAATCAACACGAAAACCAACCCGAAAATGAGGAGCGTCGTCGTCGCAATCGCGCCTGCAATAGAGACATCAAACAGAGAGGCGAGCCAATAGCCACTGACAGCATTCACGCTACCGATAATCGCGCTGAGGATAAGCATACGCGAGAGTCTATCTGTCATGAGATAAGCGGTAGCAGGCGGTCCGGCGATGAGAGCAACGACTAAAATCGAACCGACCGCGTCAAACGCACCGACTGTGGTTATTGATACCAACGTCATCAATCCGTAGTGGATAAGGGCCGGGGCAAATCCCAGTGTAGCGGCTAAACTCGCGTCAAACGTCGCCAACTTCAATTCTTTGTAAAATAGGAGGATAAAGACAAGGTTCAATACAAGAATCGCGCCCATCACATATAGGGAAACAGGGCCGAGATCGTATCCGAAAGCCTTCAGTTCGTTGAGCGGTGCATACGCGAGTTCACCGAGCAGAACGGCATCCATATCCAAGTGAACATTCCCCGCAAACCGGGAGATCAAGATCACACCGACGCTGAAAAGAGCCGGGAATGTCAACCCGATCGCGGCATCCTCTTTTACCAGTTTTGTCCGTTGTAGCAGTTCAACGAGAAAGACGGTGAGGACCCCCATTCCCGCAGCAGCAAGAATCAGAAGTGGCGATGATAGGCTCTCCGTGAGAAAAAAGGCGAGTACGATACCCGGAAGGATTGCGTGGCTAATCGCGTCGCTCATCAAGGTCATCCGCCGTAGCACCAAAAATGCACCGGGCAAGGCGCACGCTACCGCCGTGACAATCGCAATGAGTTGGATATCAAAATGACCTTGGAACATGCGCTGTATACGCTCCCCTACTGCGGTTATTTCAATAACCTATCTGCTGCCGTTTTCAGACCGCGCTTGTTGCGTTGATGCCGTATCCGGCCCCATACAAGTCCACGATTCGGGGCAAAAGCGATTGAGAATCCCACCACAACCGTTGCACATAGCACAATCGTCGGACCTGTGGGGATGCGAGACGCTGTACTACTAATGATAGTCCCGCTTACACCCGCGAGTGCTCCAAAGCATCCAGCGAGAAACACCATCAGACGGAGTCGGTTTGTCCACTGTCTCGCGGCAACTGCCGGGGCCACAAGCATCGCGCTCATTAGCACCGCGCCAACCGCCTGTAATCCAAGAACAATCGCTATGACAAGAAGGCTCGTCAGCAAAATATCAAGTGTACGGGTTGGGAGTCCGATAGATGCAGCGAAACCTTCATCGAAAACAAGCAGTTTCAACTCTTTCCAAAAAACTAACATAATCATGAGTGCAACGCCACCGAGTATAGCGATTGTTAGGACATCGCGCTCCAGAATTGTCGCGGCTTGTCCAAAGAGGAACGTATCTAACCCCGCCTGATTCGCATTGCCGGTGCGCTGGATAAGCGTGTGTAGCACCAACCCAAAACCGAAAAACGTAGATAGCACGAGACCGAGCGCGCTATCGTATTTGATACGTGTGAGTCGCACAATACTCAAAATGAGGAGTGTGCCTAACCACCCTGCAATCGCTGCACCGAGTACCAGAATCAGCGGTGCCTTGCTACCTGTGAGTAAAAAAGCGATTGCGATGCCGGGCAACGCCGCATGCGAAATCGCATCGCCGAGGAGGCTTTGTCTACGCAAAACAGCATAAGTACCAAGCGCACCACTCACAGTACCGAGTAACGCTGCGCCGATGGCAACAACCATGAGGGTATAATCAAGGTGGGTTAGAACGCTTAAATTTTCCATTTTTTATGAGTCATCAGTTATCGGTTCAGAGGCGTATTGTGGTCTTTACAGATAAAAGCACTGCCACAAAATGTTAATCGAAGACTGAGAACTGACGACTGATGACTGCTATTTCATGAACGCGATGCGTCCACCGTAAGTCTCGCGTAAATTGTCTGATGTGAACGTTTCCTCAACGGGCCCACTGGCAATACGGCGAATATTCAATAGCATCACCCAGTCGAAATAATCGGTTACTGTCTGCAGGTCGTGATGGACTACAACGACTGTTTTACCATTCGCTCGGAGTTCCTGCAGGAGTGTCACAATTGCCCGCTCCGTGGTGGCATCTACACCTTGGAAGGGTTCATCCATCAAATAGACGGTAGCATCTTGAACGAGTGCGCGTGCAAGAAAAACGCGTTGCTGTTGTCCACCGGAGAGTTGGCTGATTTGGCGGGTGGTATATGCCTCCATACCGACCTTCTCAAGTGCTTGCATCGCCAGTTCGCGTTCGTTCTTTCCCGGTCGCCGGACCCATCCGAGTGCACCGTAACGTCCCATCATAACAACATCCAAAACGTTTGTCGGAAAATCCCAATCCACGCTGCCCCGTTGCGGGACATAACCGACGATCCGCCGTTGTGCCTCATAAGGTTTGTCGTAAATCAAGACATTGCCTGCCGCAGGACGTACCAACCCTAAAATTGCCTTAATCAACGTCGTTTTACCGGCACCGTTCGGACCGACGATTGACAAAAGCACCCCAGGGGGCACATCAAGGTCGATATCCCACAAGACAGGTTTATCCTGATAGGCGACCGTCAGATCGGTTACCTCAATGGCTTTCGGTTCGGACGCTTGCATGCCTAATTCTCCGCTGTAGAAGAGGTTTGGGTCCCCGATTCTCGGGTCAGCGCGCTCACAATTGTATCAATATTATGGCGAACCATACCGATATAGGTGCCTTCAGGTGTTCCGTCGTTACCCATCGCATCAGAAAAAAGTTCTCCACCAATTTCGACATCAAACCCTTTTGATTTCACAGCGGCCCTCACTGCTTCAAGACTCCTTGAAGAGACAGATGATTCCACAAAAATTGCCGGAATACGCCGTTCTGCGATAAAAGTAGCCAATTCTTGCACATCGGCGATGCCTGCCTCCGTCGCGGTGCTAATCCCTTGTAATCCGCGAACCTCAAACCCATAAGCCTTTCCGAAGTAGTTAAACGCGTCGTGTGCTGTCACAAGCACCCGCTGCTGAGGTGGTACACGTTCCGTTTCGGATTTTACGTACTTGTGCAGTTCCGCGAGTTTTGCGAGATAGCGTTCAGCATTGCTCCAGTACATGACTGTACCATCGGGATCAAATTCACTCAGAACATCGCGAACCTTTCCCACGACTTTCATCCAAAGTGTTACATCGAACCACAAATGCGGGTCATATTGTCCCTCAAATTCCGGTGGTGTTAATAGTAGACTTTGGTCAACAGCACCTGTTAGAGCAACGGTCTTGGTATCTCCTGACATCTTGGCGAGAATATCACTCATTTTCGATTCAAGATGCAGCCCGTTGTAAAAAATGAGGTTTGCTGAATCGAGTTTCTCAACATCACCGGCACTTGCCTTATAAAGATGCGGATCTACACCAGGTCCCATCAAGCCTACGACTTCAACCCGATCTCCACCAACGTTTTTGGTAATATCGGTAATCATCCCTATTGTCGTGACGATGCGAAACTTTGTCCCTACAGAAGCATCAGGCGGTGCTTTTGGATCACATCCAGTACTTGTGGCAAGTATAACTATTAAACATAATGCTATATATATTCTGTACATAATTTTAATTCCCAAAGAAAAAGTGTTCTAATAATTCGCCGACGAGGTAGCCAACGCCGGCAACACCGAGTCCTACAATAAACATATCGATGCCACTCCGAAACAGCCCGCGTCCTGTGAAGAAACTCCGTGCGGCACCGACGGCAAAGTGTGACATCATGGCAAGTGTGAACGAGATCCAAATAGCGAGCATACCCTCAGTAAATAGGAACGGCGCGACAGGAATGAAAGCACCGATAGCAGTCGCGAGCCCTGTAATCCATCCCTCTTTGATCGGTGTCGCATAGACCTCCCCGATTTTAAGTTCAGTTTG
The DNA here is from genome assembly GCA_026706025.1 of Candidatus Poribacteria bacterium. Taxonomy (NCBI): domain Bacteria; phylum Candidatus Poribacteria; species Candidatus Poribacteria bacterium. Next base: position 101,313 of record JAPOZO010000043.1, on the reverse strand, counting down.
GATTTTCTCCGCCAGTGCTCTCTCTGGATCCTCCATTACCTCCTGGGCGAGTTCGCGCGCCTGTTCTTTTGGAAGACCGCGCGCTTCGTAGATGAGGGCGAGTTCATCTTCCTCAATGTCGGGCATGAGGCGAATTTCCTCTCTTTCAACCTCGATTTCGTGTTCATAGACCTCTTGTTCACTCTTCGCCGCAAGGTACCCGGAAGCACCCATAGAGAGCGAGTCCGCGACCGTTCCGACGATACCTGTCACAAGGATTGTCGAGATATCCGATGTCGCAGCAATAACGCCAGCAACTAACCCGAAATTCGCCGTTAAACCGTCGTTAAACCCATAAACAATATTGCCGACCATGCCTCCAGATTCGGTTTTGTGCCAAGGTTCACCAATCGTTCCGGTAAGTTCCTGCAAACTCTCTGTATGTTGCGCGGATTCCTTGGCTAAAATAAGCGCCGTTTCCCTGGCATCTGCGAGTGTGCTGTTTCTATGAAGCGTTAGATAGTCTTTGACTTCACTCGCTTCCTCCCCCAGCATCTGCGAGAGCGGAAACGCATTCCCAAATCGGCGAGCATACCACGCCATCAACCGTGCTTTCAATGTTGGCTGTTGCCTTTTGATTTTTACGTCGTATGCCGTCAGCATCTCCTGCCAACGGACTACATGTTGATTTTCTACCTCCGCAAGCTCGCTTAATATCTCTTTTCGCTTGTCATCTGATTCAAGGCTCGCGAAAACGCCATAAAGGAAACTGGCATCGATTTCATCTTGCAAATGGTGTTTCCACACCTTAATCGTTTTAGCATCAGGTCGAGTCCGGTCTTGTTGTTCCATTTTTCGATTCCTTTCAGCGATAATATACGCGCTTTCAAAGCGCGCCTATACATTATCTGGATCTTGCACCTGATCCACGAAAATATGTTTCGCAACTTCACGTCCAATAACCACCTGTTGTCCCGCAATATCAATAGTAAATGGACCTTCAAAGGGGGCAACCTCAATCACCCGAAACGCCGTACCCGGATAAAGGTTAAAGCTTCCGAGATGTCGGAGCAACGCCGAATCGTTGTCACTCACTTCAGCAACGACACAACTTTGTCCGTTCTGCAGGTCTGTCATCGGAATGGATGCTGTCTGTGTCACAACACCGTTTTTATCCGGTATCGGCGCACCATGCGGGTCGGCAGTCGGATAACCGAGAAACTCGTCCATCCGTGCCTCTACGTCTTCCGAAATGACGTGCTCCAATTTTTCGGCTTCCTCGTGAACGCCATCCCATGGAACGCCGAGGGCTTTGAATAGGTAAAGTTCCAATAAGCGATGATGCCTGATGATTTCAAGCGCAATTGCTTTTCCGGCAGCCGTTAGCGTCACACCTCTATAGCGTTCATAACGCACCAGTTTCATCGTCTTCAATTTTTTGATCATCCCGGTAGCGGAAGCGGGTTTCACTTCAAGGTATTCTGCTAAAATGCCAGTCGAAACCTTACCGCCTTTCTCTTGTAACTTGTAAATCGACTTGAGATAATCCTCTGCAGCATGTGTAAGCATGGGTCTTTCCAATCCGCACCTGACCTACGCAAAGCATATCGTCATCACGATGCGGTTATATGTAGGTGTCCTACCTACTTAGTTTTAGGCACTATGTGCCATAATTATTAGAAATGCCAAGAAATTAATTTAGGCATGCCTAAATTATATATTATGCAAAGAAAATTGTCAATAAAAAATTATTTTCACTCATGATCCCCGGTCTGGTAAGTATCAATTTAGAGATACTGAACAGGATTATGGAATCCGTTCAACCTGGGGGAAATCCGCAGAAACACCCTATAAAAGACCCCAAGCAAAAACACCTACGATGTTAACTATTTAGGGGTTTTTCGGTCATCGGCGGAATGGTCATGGGTTAGACTTTGTGGCGGTAACAAGAACAGGAACCGCCACAGGAACCTCTTTAACTGACAACTGATAACTGACAACTATTAAAACTCGTTGAATACTTTTACAGGTCGCCCTGATTCAATAGATTCCCACGCCGCTACACCGACAGCGATAGACTTTGCACCATCAATGACGTTCGGAGACGGTTCTAAATCCTCTTCAAGACACTGCTGAAAATGTCGCATGTATCGGATAACCGTTTGTCCGTGTCCGTAAACGCTTGTGTCTATCTCAGGAGGACAGGTCACTTCAAAGGGTTCTCTGGTGGCCATTTTATCGAGCATCAACTTGACGTGTCCCTCTTTGTTGTCCGTAAAGTCCCCAATTACCGTCCCTTTACTTCCGAAAATGGAGATCTGCTGCATCGGCATCGGCGGGTGGACGATATCGTAAAGCCCCATCGCTCTCGCAATCTGCCCGCTCTTAAACTTCAGGTTGAGAAAGAAATTATTCTTTATAGGGTATTCTGGTGTGAGTAAGCCTTTCGTCCCATAGGCGTGCACCTCATCTACATCACCGAGGAGACAGCGCAATAGGTCAACAGGATGCACAATACCGCCGAACATCAAATCTTGCGGTTCATGGAGCCGCCACGGCGTGAAATCATAGACTTCGCGCATGTCGTGGACATAATAGGCATCTGCTAACATAATCTCGCCTAAATCGCCATCGTCAAGGAACTGTTTCATTGTCAAAAACTGAAGGTCAAACCGCATTGATTGCCCCACAAGGAATTTAGTCTTGTGTTCGCGCACCAGATCCACCAGTTGCTGTGCATCTGCTAATTGGGTCACCATCGGTTTCGTGCAGATGACATGTTTCCCGGCTTCAATCGCAGCGACGCAGTGTTCGGCATGCAAGTGGTCGGGAGAATAGATCGCGACAACAGAAATATCGTCACGCTCCACTAATTCTCGATAATCCGTTGTCCAGAAATCCACGCCAATTTGGTTAGCGTAGTTCTCAAGCACATCTGCCCGCTTCGCACAGATACCGCGGAGTTCATATTTCAAGTCCGGTACATCTTTTAACAGGGTCGCAGTTGAACCCATATTCGTGGGATTCATCCCAATAACGCCTAATCCTATTGCCATTTCATGTCTCCTCTCTGAATCAGTTGACGTGCTGCCATTCTATCATAATTCACTTTTACTGGCAAATAGGAGATTATTTTCGTATATTCGCGTCAAGTTCTTTCGCCTTTTTGAAATCCGCCTTCGCTTCTCTTTTTTCCCCAAGCAACATCTTCGCGACAGCACGATTGTAGTAGGCTCTGGCAAAATCTGACTTATGGCTGACGGTTTTATCGAAATCATCAATCGCCTGAACGTAATCATCAAGAGCAGCCTTCGCAACACCGCGCGTGTGGTAGCCGTAAGGATTCTCCATATCAAATTTGATAGCCGAATCACAATCAGTTATTGCTGCTTCGTATAGGCTGCGAGCATCTTCCATATTCCCTTTATCAGATTCAAAATCCGCCAAGCAAATTCTCGTATATCCCCGAATGATATAGGCATAAGTATCATACCGGTCATAATCAGTCGCTTTATCAAAGTCTTCAATCGCCGCGTAATAGGACTGCTGTGCTTCTGTCGTATGTCCTTGGTTGGTTTCAGAAATGCCCAGGGCGACCTTCACCGCTCCACGCTCCGCGTATGACGGAAACTTTGGGTGGATACCAATGGCTTTATCAAAGTCTTCAATCGCTGCACGATAGTACTGTTGCGCTTCTGCTACGTGATCCCTGATAAATTCAGAATGACCAAAGAGTGTTTTCGCAGAGCCGCGCTTGGCATACGCGGAAGTATCCTCCGGGTTAATGCCGATGGCTTTATCGAGGTCTTCAATCGCTGCACGATAGTACCGTTGCGCTACGCCTGGGGCATCTTTGTCAAATTTAGCCTGCCCAAGGAGGGCTTTCGCGTACCCACGAATTTCATACTGCATGTGTATTCCTGGGGATGTTGGGTTTAAGGCAATAAATTTATCAACTGCCCCTATCGCACTGGCATAGTCAGCAGCATAGAATTTATCGGATGCCTCACCGAGGTAGGTAAAGGCACGTACGGGGTCCCTTTTCTGCCATTGTGCTAAAGGTTCTGCAGGTCCGAACTGTTTTAGGAGCCCTTTGAGGGCATTTGACTCAATGATATAACCGACAGGGCCGCTACCAGCCACATTAATTCCAATGACTTCTCCCATGGTATTCAGCACAGGCCCACCGCTGTTCCCTGGAAAGATGTCGGGTGTCACCCGAAGCCACACACTGCCAAGCCGCCCCGAAAGGACAGTGTTCTCCATGATATTGAATCTATCAGCAGGATAACCTATATAGCCTGTACAGAAAACAGTCTCACCGTGTCTAACTGCATCGCTGTTGCCGATAACAAATGGGACACCGGTGCCAGATATTTGTAGAATGACGAGATCGTTTTTGGTATCAAATGCTGTGACACCTTGAATTGTACAGTCCCCGTTATCGGTTCTCACGTGTAACGACGCAAGATCAGCAGTTGCAACAACATGAACGTTCGTGGCAATCTTGTCATCTGCCACGAAAAAGCCACTACTAATCATCGTTGAATCCCCTTTTCCGTAAACCACACGAACCGTAGAGGCTTTGACTTTTTCTGTATCTAAACCTTCGGCTGTAACGAGAGGTTTCCCCGGTCCTTCTGGAGTGCCGCGCGGCACAGCATATACTGGGTGCAATTCAATACGCTGCGGTGTTTGCGCGCATGAAAGAATTACGCCTAAAGTGAGAAAACTAAATAAAAATCTGCTGATATGTTTCACAATTGTTCCTTTCGATAGTTAGGATTTTAGTCGAAAATTCAGAGGTTGCCGATTGTTCCCTAATGTCATATTAGTTGCAAATCGGCTTAGTTTTCTTGACAAAATGCGAAAATACCATTTGATCTGAAAACCGCTTGCTTTCTGTGCCAATTTGATGTAACATTGTTAATAGAAATACCTATGGTGGGAGAACAATGACACAAACTGAAACCGAAGATGTCGCAAGTTTTGAAACCCTACAGAGGCCCGAATTAGAAAAGGGATATAAATGGATTTTTGAACTCGGGGCAGCCGGTCTCGTTTTTTTCTATATCTATAGCGCAGGCTTCGGCAGTGCCAGTGAGCAGTATCATCTCGGTCTTTACCTCCTTCTGACCTTCGCGCTCATCGGTATCCTCTACCGATTTCGGAAAAACTCCATAGTATCCCGACCCTCTATACTTGATTTTCTACTCATCGCAGGCAGCATTTTTACAATCGGTTATTGGATTGTGGAATATCCGAACCTCGCCAATCGGGCGGGTAATTATAACCAACTCGATATTTTTGTCGGGGCGGTTGCGATTATCATCAGTTTCGATGTGAGTCGTCGGACAGTCGGTTGGGCTTTACCAATCATTGCTATTGTCGGTATCTTATATGCACTTTTTGGGAGAGCTATGCCGGATGCCATCGCCCACAAAGGTTTTCCACTCCGCCGGATCATCGAATACTGCTTTTTCAGTCAAGCCGGTGTCTTCGGTATCATGGCAAACGTGATGGCGACGTATGTGATTCTTTTTATTTTTTTCGGGGCATTTCTGGAGAAATCTGGGGTCGGACAATTCTTTATTAATCTACCCATGGCTATAGCAGGGCGTTCGACAGGCGGTGCCGCGAAAGTTTCAGTGATGACATCGGGCTTTTTCGGTTCTGTAGCAGGCAGTGCCATCGCAAACACTGTCGCCACTGGCACATTCACCATACCGTTGATGAAACGGACAGGGTTCCGTCCACACGTCGCCGGAGCAGTTGAGGCTTCTGCCTCCGTAGGTGGACAATTCTTACCACCTGTGATGGGTGCCGGTGCCTTCCTAATGGCAGAACGGACGGGCTTGCCGTACAGCCAAATCGCACTTTTATCCATTGTACCAGCAATTCTCTATTTCTTATCCGTCTGGGTGATGGTGCATTGTGAAGCAAAAAAGCAGGGACTTGAACGGATACCAGCCGCAGAAACCCCGAAATTCATACCGCTCCTTAAAAGCGGGTGGTACTATCTACTCCCGTTAGTGACTCTCGTTGGCATCTTGATCGCTGGTTACACCGCCTATAAAGCAGCGTTTTTCTCTATTCTCGTCACGATTGCGGTGAGTTATTTCCGTCCAGAGACACGGCTAACGCCGAAACGTATCTGGGAAGCCATGGTAAGTGGGGCAAAAAACTCACTCGCTATTGGGGGGGCTGTTGGGACCATCGGCATCATTGTCGCTGTTATTGATTTGACGGGGTTAGGACGGATATTTCCGGATTTAGTCCTGTCGGTTGCTGGTGATAACAGGGCTATTGCTATCCTGCTTCTCGCTGCTGCCTCTTTAGTACTCGGAATGGGAATTCCAGTCACCGCCGCTTACCTGATTACCTCCGAACTCGCCGTGCCGATTCTGACAACACCTGAGATGGGTATCCCGATCATCGCTGCGCATCTGATTATCTTCTGGCTCAGCCAAGATTCCAATATCACACCGCCAGTCGCATTAGGGGCTTATGCGGGGGCTGCGATTGCGCGGGCTGATCCGTGGAAGACGGGCTGGGCATGCTTCAAGTTCGCGAAGCTCCTCTACATCATGCCGCTGTTGTTTGCGTACACGCACATCCTATTTACAGAAGGCACACCCGAGCAATATGTACTATCTGTGGTGACGGCTATCGTCGGGACTATTATTTTCTCAATCGTGACGATGGGGTACTTTGTGCGTAAGACACATTGGTATGAGTGGATACTGCTCGCGCTTGCTGCGTTTCTTGCATACATCTATAACATCTGGACGTTCATTGTTGCGATAGTTTTGGTCATCATCGTCTACATCATCCAGAAACGATCAGAAACATAACGGGCATTTTTCATGGGGTATTGACAATCTCTTGGAGGCGTTGGAGGAGTGCTTCGGCGGCTCGTTGAGACTGACGTAAGTTGAACTGTGCCACCGCTGCTTCCGCGCGGAATGTGTTCCCGCGGTAGTAGCGTAAGAAAACGGCACCTACCCACAAGACAGCGTCTGTATAGTGTCCATCTAACACTGCATCAACAGCGAGGAAGCCGAATGCACCGTTTAGAAAGAGCGCATTTAACCCATCGCGCCAATCGCCTGTGTAAGCGTGCCCCGCACCGGGAAGGATTTTAGACAATACTCTCGCAACTTTGACAGATTTCTGTGGTACATTCATAGCAGAGTCAAAGAGTACGCCAAGTTTTTCATCAGTGGTATAGTCTTGTAGAACGCTACGCGCCTCTTCCCATCGAAATTGATAAATATAGGCAACCGCCTGCAAGAAAAGGGTGCGTCTGTGAAGTTGGGCGGGTGGGTTTCGCAGCGTCACCTTAATCAATTCTAACTGCGCGAGATCGTAGTTCTTTGTGGCAATTAGCGTCACAGCGAGTTCTAATTGATATTCCGATTTTATCTCGCTATCTGCAGCGAGATACGTCGCGGTCCGTAGAGCGGTAACTGCTTCCGTCCATAAACCTTGCGTCCTATAGGTGAGTCCGATGTTGTAATAGACCTCACCGACACGCGGATCATCTGGATGGAAAAAGAGGAAACGTTTGTATTCGGTGATAGCAGCATCGTGGTTACCCTGCGCGGCGAGATGTCTACCGAGGGATAACGGGAGTTCTTCTGCGATTGTGGTGAAACTACTGAAAAGCAAAGAAACACCGATTAACAAGAACAGGATAGTGTTGTTTAAAACCTTGGTCACTCAGAACAGTCCTCCAAAAAGGTGAGGCTCACAAGTTGTACCAGCAGAAATGAAGTTTTTCAAAGAGGGTTTTCGGTAAATTCCAGAACAAATGCAGCACTCTTTGAATGCCAGACGAGTTCACCGACGGCGTTTTGACTCTCAAAATCCGCCGCACGGCTTTTGCCTTAGAGACCCGCGCCGGCTACTGTGAGGGTGTTTTCCAGAGGTAAAGCGTGCCATCGGAACTTTCACTCACAAACGTCTTGCCATCGGGAGAAAAGCGAAGCCTTGTGACCGTAACGGGGTGTTCCTTGTGTTCGGTAATGCGTTCTGCCTTCTCTACGTCCCAAGTCTCTGTGTCATAGAGATACACATTGCCGCCCGACCCGCCCGTGGCAAGCATGCGCCCATCGGGGGAATACGCAAGCCCCCAGATGCGCTGGTGTGCTGCACTGATTTTTGTTGTCTCCCGGGTGATCCGCACGCCGCCGATTTTGGTGATGAGTTTTGCGGTCTTTGCGTCGTAGAGATGAACCGAGCCATCAGAACTTCCACAGGCAATCGTCTTACCATCGGGAGAATACGCAAGACTTCTGGGGGGATTGAGGGTACGTTCGCGGAGCTGTGCGATTTCTTGACCGTTTTGGGTATCATAGACCGCAATACTGCCGTTCGTCCTTCCACAGACAAGCGTCTTACCATCGGGAGAATATACAAAACTCCAGACGGGTCGGAGTCGCTCGGACAGCTGCGCAATAAAGGGGTTCGCGGTATCGGCTGCCTCTTCGGTGAAATTTTGCGCTAAACAGATCATCAGGATTGAGAACATCAAGAGTGTAACGAATATTTTATACAACATGAGGATATCTCCTTCAGGAAAGTCAATAAATTACCCTCCTAATTTAACAGAACAAAAACAACCGTTAAGTTCTCTCCTCATGTCTGAGACTTCCAGTTTTTACCAATGACTCTAACCTGTTAAGCTTTTGATTTATCTCATCAAGTATGGCGTTGTTGAGATTTTGTTCGGGCTTTTCGGTTTCTCCGGTAATAGTCTTTCGTAGGTCACGGAGTTCATCTAAAATCATTTGTTCTATGCTGGAGAGTTGATTAATGTCAAGCACTTTTCACCTCATCAAAAACCTTAGTTAATATAAAATAAAATTCTTAGCAATTTCACTCATACATATTTAGAGTTATTGCTCATAATTAACCGTTGAAAAACACAAACGGTTTTTCATTCAATCCCTTTTTTGTCAGGCTCCAGTTGTGTGAGAAGCCATTTCGCACACCACGCATGACCGTCTACCAGATCGTCGTTTGCGGTATTATCGGGTTTTGTGCCAGCGGCTTTTTCTTCGAGAGGATCGTCGGTTGTGGGATCGCGGAAGGATTTATCCGGTCTTGCACCAGCGGCTTTTTCTTTTAGGGCGGCGCGTTCTGCGTCTGTGAGTTTAACAACCTCCGCCACGGGTGCCTGTGCGATGCCCTGTATCGCCCAAATATAGATACAATGGTATGGATACTGATTCTCCCACATAAACGGTTCTTCGGTGCTATAGTCGGGCCCCTCCCAACCGTAGGTGCTTCCCAGGGTCAGCAACTTCTTACGCAACACCGGGATCGCCGTCTCAAGGCGTAAATACACCGACATTTGAATCGCAAGCGTTGAGCCCCCTCGTATTTCCGTATTGATAGCATCCGAGAGCTGGTGTCGGTGCACCTGCAACCATGCGAGTTGTTTGAGACTGAAAACATCGTGTAGCGGTGTCAAAATAAAATCTGCTGTGACATCAGCCATCTGCTCAACGAGGTCTGACCGAAACGGTATCTGTGGCGGCGGCTCTTGCCGCGGTTGACACCCCATGAAACAAACGACACTGAAAAACAAAACAAGCCACTTCATTTTCTGATGCCCCCTATTCTTTGCCAAACATTGACAGCAGGATTGCCTCGGTGGCTGCGTTATATTATCTCCCGCTACTGCTTTTCGGCGTAAACATCATCAGAGATCATAACGTTTACCTTGTTAAGATGTAATGTTGTCTATAGTATATACCTTCGCGGTTGATTTGTCAAATGCATATCCACGAACCTTTTTTACCCTTACATGTCTAAAATGTATAACAAACCCAGATGTTGCATGTCGCCTCTGAGTGAATATGCATCCACGAGAAAAGAAAGAGAATTCTGACCATGAAAACAAACACACCTGACCAACCGGAAACCTTTGTTAACACACGCATGAAATCACTCTTCGTCGCACAAGACAAGAAACCTGCAACTTTAAGAAAAATCAATCTGGCACGCCTCACACCATTCCAACGAGGGTTACTGGTTATGGACGGGACGGTTACGCGATTTATTGAAGCGTATACGTTCGCACCGGTGAAGGTTGTGCTGCTACAGCAAAAGAAACAGATACTCTCCACTGAACATCCTTGGCTTCAACTACCTGCCGGTGAAGAAGTTATCTCACGACAGGTAATACTCCAAACCCCCGTACAAAAGAAATTAGCTCCGATAATTCATACCTATGCAGACTCGCTAATTGTATCGAAACGTCTGCCAAGATCCATTTTGGATGGCTTGGAATCCAATACACAAGGGTTAGGGACGCTTTTGCAGCACAGCGGTTTAGAAACTCGGCGTGAACTGCTCTGGTGTGGTATTGAGACTTTAATCGATTTACCACCTGCTATCGCACACCTTGAGGGTGACTCCTTTATCAGTCGTACCTACTTGGTGCTCACGAATCAAGAACCGCTCATACTGATTAATGAGAAATTCCCATTTGAATAGTTATGAATAGCAGCCATCAGTTAAAAAAGTAAATTCGGTAGGATTTACACATTCTATCTTAAAGTCCCTTGATAAGGGGATTTAGGGGGTTAAATATAACTTCTGCTCAATATGCGTAAGCCTTGAGTATAACAAAAACTTGGAAGGATCCCATGTTCCGTAAAATTTTACTCACTTTGATTGTGATGTCAGCGGCGGGTATCGTAGCACTTACAATCACTATCCTCGATGCACAAACCGTTGAAAAAGAAAAAACGACAGAAGGGATTGCCGAGATCTCTACAAAACCTTCTATTGTCGCTTTGGCAAATGCGATGAAAAATTTTCGGGCATCGTTAGACAGCGCACTCCTTGCGGATGCATCTTTCCCACTCGGGCATAAAGAATCTTATTCGTGGACGAATACACCACCCGGTAGGAACGATGATCGCGGTGGTATTCGCTTCGATGCGTTATCCATAGATCAGTTGACGCGCTTCTATGAAGTTTTGAGTGTATTCTTGAGTGACGATGGTTATACCAAAGTCTCTCTCATTACAAAAGAGACTGAAGCGCATATCAGCAACATCAGCCCCAGTTTCTGGGCATCAAACCCTTATTACATCGCTCTATTTGGAAATCCAGAGACTGACGGTTCATGGGGATTTCAGTTGGACGGTCATCACTTGGCACTCAATTTTTTGGTACACGGCGATGCCGTCTTGATTGTCCCTGCCTTCATCGGCACTCGACCCGCAACTGTCAACGGTACCCAAGTCCTCGGAAATGAAAGAGGAAACGCCTTCGCTTTACTCAACAGTCTCGACGAGAACCAGAGAACGAAAGCAATTCAAACCGGTCGTCGAGGACTTCAAGTCGGGCCTGGCAGATCAACCGATCCATTCCTGAATCACGATTATTCCGAATTTGTGGAAGACGGCTTGAAGGCATCAGAGATGAACGCGCCCCAAAAAGAGCACCTTCGGAATCTTATCAAGACTTACGTCTACAATCTTGAAACCGAGTTTGCAGACATCTGGATGGCGGATATCGATGCCGGACTTGACGATACCTATTTCGTCTGGATCGGCGGCACCGCCATCAATGATCCAATCTACTACCGTGTTTTCAACCCTGCCGTCTGGATTGAATTTAACCATGAGAGCGGTTTAGACCATATCCATACGATTACCCGCGCCCCTAATGGGAACGACTACGGCATTTTCGCCTTAAATCGTGGTCCCAAGACACTATTGGAGCACTACGCTTCCGCCGATCATCACAAAACGATGCTTCAGTTGTTCGATTATCACATTGGTAGTCTACAAGACGCGAATAATAAGGAGACACCATATTGATGGCGGCGTTTATAGTCCCGCCTCACAGAAGCTGGTAAAAAAGGAGGCACTTGTCTATGATGTCACACTTTACCATTGATTTTGAGTTTCAACAATATTGGCGAAAGGTGGGAATTTTAACGCTACTGTGGATGAGCATGCTGTCCATTCCTATCAGGGTGGATGCACAGACACAGACAGAACGAGAGTTACCACGTATGTCAGCGCAGCGTATTTCTGACCAAATTAAGATTGATGGTGTGCTTGATGAACCTATCTGGCAAAACGTGGAACCGATCCGTCAGTTATACCAAATCCAACCCGATCAAGGTGATCCAGCAACAGAACAATCCGAGATACGCATTCTTTATGATGACAAAAAGTTGTACTTCGGGTTTATCTTTTTCGATTCAGAGATGGACAAGATCGTCGCTAACGACATGCGGCGGGATTCTTCAGGTTTGCGTTCCAACGATTACGGGTTCCTGCTGTTAGATACCTACAATGACCGCCGCAACGCCGTTTTTTTTCGATTTACTCCGGTCGGTGGAATGGAAGACACAGCGGTCTCTAACAGTGGTGGTAGCCTCAATACAAGTTGGGATATTGTTTGGGAGTGCCGTTGTAGAATCAATAACGACAATTGGACAGTGGAAATCGCGATTCCGTTCAGCCAACTCCGCTTTGAAAAAAGTGAAGTCATGAGCTGGGGATTAAATTTCGGGCGTGAAATTGCACGAAAACGAGAAATTGCGGCATGGAATGAAGCACCCAAAACCTACGGCGGACTGGCAAAGTATCGCACTGCCTATTTCGGCACACTTGAAGGGTTAGAGGGAATTTCTCCATCAAGGCATCTGGAATTGCTATCGTATCTACTGCCCGGAGCAAGTTATACATCGGGAGTTGAGGGAAGTGAAGGTGGCTTGAACCTGGATATTAAGTACGGCGAAGCTCAGATCCATCGTGGCAGCGCGTTCGCGTTTCTTAAGGGGGGCTTGGATCTTAAATACGGGGTAACTCCGAACTTGACTGCTGATTTGACTATTAACACCGATTTCGCTCAAGTAGAAGCGGATCAGGAACAAGTAAACCTCACCCGTTTTAGTCTCTTCTTCCCTGAGCAGCGTCCGTTCTTTTTAGAAGGTGCCAGTATCTTTGATGTCGGGATTCCACGTCCAAGTTTCCGTAGACCACCACCTTTACTGCTCTTTTACAGCCGCCGTATTGGACTCGCAAAAGGACACGCAATCCCGATTCTCGGCGGCGGCAAAATGACTGGAAAAATCGGACCCTACGGTATAGGGATTCTGAATGTATTGACGAACAAGTTTAAGGATGATGAATTTCAGATAGGTCAACCCCCTGCCGATGAACCACGGACAAATTACTCGGTGATACGGGTGAAGCGGGACATCTTAGAGGGTTCAACTGTTGGCGGTATCTTTATCAATAAGCAGGACGTTGATGCATATAATCGCACAGCAGGACTTGACTTTTCCTATCGTCCGACGCGAGAAATTAATATCGATGGGTTGTGGTCACTCACCGCTGGAAATAGCAATGCTTCCTTTACAGATGATGATTGGCTGACCAACCTGTTTCACTCCTCTGCTTTCTTCTTTGGAGGCGATTGGCGCACGAATCTTTTTAGAGTCAACGGTTCATACACAGACATCGGCGAGGATTTCAATCCGGAAGTCGGTTATATTCAACGTAGAGATGTCCGTCGCTTTCGCGGTGGTGGGAGTTATACACCTTGGCCCGGCAAATTTGGCATTCGTGAGATTCAGATTGGACCGGAGATCGATCTCGTGCTGACCCAAGAGAATGAGTTGGAAACCCAAGAAATAACCTTTGACACGCAATTTGAGTTTGAAACGGGGGACGATATCGGGTTTGAAGTCAAGAATACAACCGAACATTTGGATGTAGGGTTTTACCTGCAAGGAGAGAGAATTCCAGCCGACGATTACAGTTTTACATCGTTTCAAATCTCAATACGAACGAGCAGCAGTCGGATGATTGGTGCACGAATGCAAGTGGAACTCGGTGAGTTTTATAGCGGTACAAGACGCGGATTTTCAATAGACGCAACTGCTAGACCGAATGCTAAGCTGAGTATAGAACCGTTTATCGAGTTTAATCGAATTACACTACCCGATGAAGAATTCGATGCCAACGCCTTCGGGGGTCGTATTAGTTATTCCTTTTCAACGACACTCTTCACGAAGTTGTTTACGCAATGGAGCACCGATAGGGATGTGTTCTCCGCCAACTTTTTGGTGAATTACATCTATCGTCCCGGCAGCGATTTCTATCTCGTCTTTGACCAAAATTATGATACCCGTGATGGCGGCATCAAACTTCTCGGTTGGACTGTCGTTGGGAAAATGACGTATTGGTGGCATCCGTAAACGCTTCTTCTTTCGTTTACTTTTTATCGAGCGTCCGTAAATTTTAGAAATATCTAAACATCTTGTAGGGCATCCGTTGTGGGTGTCCACAAACAGGGCATCCGCTGTGGGTGTCTACGAACCAATGAATTCCCTTCAGGAATTCGTAAATTTTAAGGATTTTAATGAAAAAAGAATTTATGATAAGATCAAACAAATCTTCATTTTTTAATTTTAGTTGGCTGCTAGCTATCCTATTTACTTTCATTTTAATACATAGGGGCAGTGCTGAAAACTGGATTAAAAAGGCGGATATGCCGATTCCGAGACTTTTCTTCTCGGTGACCGCCGTTGGTGGCGAGGTCTATACTATCGGCGGTATGCTCGCTGAACCCGTGGATTTTGTTGATGCTTACGACCCAAGTAGGGACGAGTGGATTCAGAAAGCGGCACTGCCATCGGCACGCGCGGGGGTTGTCAGCTGCGTAGTCGATGGGAAAATTTACGCTATTGGTGGATGGAGCGGGCAATCGCCTGCCCTCGGAACAGTTGAAGAATATGACCCTGGGACAGATACGTGGACCCAGAAGGCAGATATGCCGACACCCCGTTCTTTTTTTATCGCGACTCCTGTAGACGGTAAAATCTATGCCATTGGGGGTGTCGCACAAAATGTTGGACCGGTATTGCCGACCGTTGAAGAATATGATCCAGCAACGGATACATGGACTCAAAAGGCAGATATGCCAACACCGGTTTCAGGAATGGCCGCCGCGAGTCTTGATGAAAAAATATATCTCATGGGTGGAACACCTGCTGTGCAAGGACCTGTACTCGAAACGGTTCAAGAATATGACCCGAGTTCAAATACATGGTTGGAGAAAACAGATATGCCGACACCCCGAACGGCTTTGGCTGTGGGGGTTGTAGGTTCAAAAATTTACGCCATCGGCGGTACATCTGTTGTGCAAGGACCCGGGCTGGCAACTGTCGAAGTATATGAACCCGCCACTGATACATGGATGGAAAGTCCAGAAATGCCAACGGCGAGAGTTTTCTTAGGCGTTGGTACTGTGGACGATAAACTCTATGCCGTTGGTGGGGTTGCTGAAGGCTTGGGGCCCGCGATTCTGCCAACCGTTGAGGAATTCGCACCGAGTCTCAGCGTAGCAGCCTTGGATAAATTGATCACGTTCTGGGGAAAAATAAAACAAGCGGATTAGAACCTTATCAATAGGTGCGGTTTCCTAACCGCACCTACAAGGGGTACGGAAACTAAACTCACTGCGCCCAAGGTCTCGCTTGCTTGATTGAGAGTTTGCCCTCGCGCGTAATCTTGAACTCAATTTCCATAGCGAAATCTTTTGTCCGCCCAACCGGACCGTAGAGCTGGCTGAACTTGTGATGTATCGTGCCAAGATAGCCATTCAGTTCACGTAAGTAGGCATCCGTCAATATCCGTTTGGCATCCGTCGTCCGATTGGAAGTCGTTACCACCCGATAGCTATTACTATCCCACCAATCCAATAAAATCTCCTCTGGAACAGATTGCTCATCAGGGTTCGTCACGAGATCCTCACCGACCTGTGTGTTGAGGTAATAATTCCCGATCGTCTGATAGACAACATCGTCGGTGACGGCAACGCCATTCGCCAATTCGCTTGCGAAATTAGGATGGACAAGCACCGCCATAGCTGTAGCGAGGTGGTCAATACGATAGAACTCACGCGCCTCAAACGCCCGGAAATTCCAGAGACTGGCAAACACCTGTTTAATCGATTCAGAGAGGTGCCCCTCGTCTGAGTGATGTGTAAAAGAATCGTATAAACCTGCGCCGCTGAAACCGGGTAAGTCTTCGTTGTTCGTACTGGAACGGCACCGTAGGGATGTACCTTCAGGAAAGGTACTGTGTAGTTTGGAGAGCACGTCCATCATCCAGTGTGGCATTTCACCTTTCTTAATTTCGTCCCTAAACTTTTTCAGGTCATCTGCCCTTGTGTCATAATTGCTCTGAAACGCTTGGTTCTTGAGTAATGCCTCGATTTTCTCATAGAAACCGTTATGCTTCATGAATTCGTCATAAAAGTAAAAAGGGATGCCAAACCCGTTTGGTACCGTGCCTTCAGGAAATCCGAATATGCGGAGTGTTGCCATATTTGCTGTTTTGACACCGAAACCTACCGAGTCTGTGAACTTGATGTCGTCAAGGGGCAAAATCTTTGTGACAGAAAGATCGCGTTCAGGTTTCTGGGTTTTCGGTGGACGCAAATCGGCAAAATGACGTTCCACTTCCTTGAGCGTTGCCTCCCGAATTTCAAAACCGTCTGCGTTCACCTTATAGTAGACATACTTGCCGATGAGCGGCGCGATTTTCTCGCTTTTCCATGCCTCAGCGATGAAGGCGTTAGGAACTTTGTCTTGAATAGCCCGAAGATTGACGTGTGAAAGCGGCGTTTGCCGAACACCCGTGATAACTCCTGCGACTCTCGGCATTTCGTTCGGTAAGGTTTTGCAGATAACGATATCCCGAGGTGTAGGACGCTCATCCAACTCCAACACACGTAACCGACCAAACGATGCCGCCTGATTCAGCGGGAGGTAACCGATATTCTCGTACAGATCATCTTCAAAATAGACTGGGAACTCCGCTGCGGCGTAGAGTGCCTTTTCTCGGTTATAAATACCAATTGCACCCCATAGCGGACAATAACCGAGTCGATTTTTCAGGATCGGCATTTTCGCCACGAGCAGATCGTGAGCAAGCTTAATTTCTTCGAAAGGGAAGGCATCGTTCGGATTAAATTCAAAGGTATAAACACCGGGTTCACCATTTGGAGCGGCAGAGAGTGGACGATAACTCAGCACACCCCGCATCTGCCCCTGACCTCGTCCCAGACCAGCAGCATTCATGAAACTACCATGTGAGCGATGGGTTTCTGTGTTCATAAAATAAAGTTGTGGATTTTGCGTATGTGTATTCTCGATCTGAAATTTTACAAATTCAATTCCAATCAACTGGGTGTCGATACGGACTTCTGTGCCTTGATACGATAGTTTTTTGAAGGTCTCGCGGTCAGGAATTGTGGCTGCGCCATCCTTGAATTCGATCTGCTCTGGATCGAGACGTGGGCCTGAAGGTGCTCGGGAGCCGCGTCTGCCACCGCCACCGCCTCTTCGGCGAAATCTATCCCCTTCTCCACTTTGCATCTGACGGATCTCGCTCTCGCTGAATTTGTTTCCCCTTGCAGCTTCAAGTCTCATCGCTCTAAACATGAGTTGCTTTTCAGCGTCACTGAGTTCATCATTCTTGTCGAGGTCAAACCGTTTTTCATCTTGGGACAATTTATCTTGTGTCCAAGTATTTAGTACGACTATCGCTGAAAACATTAGCACGCAAACGAAAAGTGCTACGATAAAATATTGCCGTTTCATGGATTTCCTCACCAACGGTTAGAAGTTTTGATATATTTCGCTCTAATTTCGCTCTATTAGATTAGGCAGATAAGGGCTGAATTTGTTCAAAAAAAATAGAGCCCTTTCGCGACGCAAATTTTCTTCTATAGGGGATATCATAAAACTTCAAAATCTATTTAACGTGAGTTCGATATATAATACTATGTCTAAATGTTTATCTCACATTACCAGTTTTCATGGAATGTTCAGTGATGCGGAACAAACTAACAGTTTATTCTACATAAAGAGGGATTTATTAACAGAAATGGTATAAGAATCTGGTTTTTGTAGGTTGGGTTGAACGGGGAAGACGAGGCACATCCGTATGAAAAAACCGGTATTTTTGAGAAGCTGTCATGTAAGGCGTTTGTAGGGAAACCCAACACTTTCACCAACGGGGTGCGATGAGGCGTTGGGTTTCATTTGGATAGTTGATTTACTATATACCGAAGTTAATACCCTTAGTGAATTACCGTTCTATTTTTAAATTCGCCCAAGTCGTGGTCAATTTTGCTTGAGCAGAAACCGCTGCAAAGCCAAGGGCAATAGATAACCCACTGTCTGCAATCGCTTTCACATCATTTTCTGAGAGTGCAACATTGAAAAATGCGATCTCATCAATAAGCCCCGTGAAAGCCTCCTGCTTGTCATCTCTGGAGCCGATATACTTAGCTCCCGTTTTAAATGGACCCGCGGCAGCATTAGATGCTTCTAACTCACCATCGACATAGACATTCACTTTTTTACCGTCGTAAGTCCCTGCAATCTGATGCCATTTATCATCGTTCAACAAGGTTTTAGACCACGTATTATGTGGGATCGGTTGTGCACATTGTCCAGCGAAATTTAATTTGTGATCCCTTAAGGTCAAGATAACATCGCCGCAGGGCCCCACGATAATGTCAGACCATGCAGGGGCTGCAGGCGTTTTAATCAAAGCGATGATCGACACTTTATCCTCATAGTCAGAAAAATCGCCGACAGCAACATGACCGCCTCCGTCAAACTTTAGGGCTTTGCCGAACTCACCATCAACCCATTGGGCATCAACGATCTCGCCGTCATTGCCATTTTTGGAAGAATCTTTTGCTGTACCACCTTTACCTTCATCAAAAAACCATATTCCTAAAGCTGCGTCCGGATCAATTTTGGCGAAACTTAGACATGGAATCATGAAACTGATACAGATCAATGTTCCATATATCCACATTGCTTTTGCTGATTGGATGACTTTCATTTGTTACCCCCATTTGAAAAATTAGAGCGAAATTATGTTTCAGACTCAATAACGAGATAACTAACGCTTTTTGCTTCCATCTTAATTGGGATTTCAACGTTGTAATTACGGTCGATTTTGTATGCTTTGGGTTCTCCTTCTTCTTTACGAATCTTGGCGATTTCAGACAATCCAGTATAATAGAGCGGTAGTTTCAAAGTCATCTGCTGCCCCGTCCGTGTAGGATTATAGAGCATCGCGAGCCCACACGGGTTGATTTGCGCGTTCGCGTGTAGCACACAATCAATGGAGCGTCCATCTGGACGACGCACGTGAATCAGATCAGACTCCAATATTGGACGATATTTTTTGAAGAAGTCAACCCATTTCTTAACAACTGCTTTTGTTTGTTCTGTATCATATAATCTGGGACCACGATAGCACGCAATCACACCGCTGCCGAAGTTCTGTGATAGATGTGCTTCGTAGTCGTCAAGATGGTCGCACAATGGTTCAAATGTCGCGGCTTGTCCCCCACCGTGGTACTCCACCAAGGGGACGAACATCCATCCCATACTCGGTGTCTTTTCATAAGTACCATCGTAGATATTCTGCCGGGCAATGAGAATTTGACGCTCGCGTGGCAAACTGAAATTTGTTTCGCGATAGCCCATACCGCATTTGTTTGAACCATTGAGGTAATAATTATCTGGTGAATTGATATAGATACCACGTTTTCGGCATTCGTGATAAAAATGAACGCACGCTTCCCACTGGCGTAACTGCGAATCCTCCAAGCCATTATGGTGTTCGTGCGTCGTTGCAGCACAGACATCACCATGATAAGGACCATCTGTCTCTATGATATCCATTCTGGTAGCATCCATGAAATTGAGCACACGCTTGACATAGCCGTCTGCCCAGCTGCTCGCAAGACAGGCACTCTGTCCGAACTTACTTCCGGGTTTTCCAGTGTCTGGGTCAATACAGTTGAAGTCTTCACTCACATCCCGAGAAGCACACATCAGCGTATAACCACCGATTTGAATACCTTTGCTATGTGCATAATCTGCTAATTCCTTCATTATGGCGATGTATTCTGGGTCTTCACTCTCGACATTGAATCCACTCCCAAAGGTCATAATCACCATTTCAAACCCGACTTCGGCGCACTGATCAATCGCCAATCGGACTGCGTGCGGTTCGGCACTCCGAACGTGCATTAGGATTGGATTCTCCGTGACCTGTGGCGCGACCGTCCGATACATCTTGCGGCGTGCGAGTCCCTTTCGCTCGCGGTCATCACTATCATGTAGAATCTCGAAGGTGCGAAAACTTCTGAAAGTCTCTCCTGGTTGAAGAAGCACTCCCGGACCGAGTGGATAATGACTTGTCATCAACAGTGGCATCTGATAGCGATAATCGACTTGCGTCTTGTAATCCGCATCGGGACCCCACTCTGTCGTTTCCATGCCACTGAAGGCGTAATCGCTTTCAACATGTAGCCGATGTTTCTCTTGTTCATTGACCGCAAGGATTTCACAGCTTAAGGCATCCAATTGAATCGGTTTTTGACTTTCATTGTGAATCGTGACCCACTTGGACAGGACTGGAATGCCTTGGTATAGTTCATAATGCACACAAACCTTCAGGGAGTCAACGGATGGTGGTGGTGAGAACTCAATCGTCAATGTCACGCCCTTTGGAGGATATGCTGATGGTGTCGTAGTACGCCTCTTTACCCACGGATAGCGGGTTTCAGGTTCACCGACACGGTATTCGCGAAATTGAAATGCGTTCTCGTCACGCGTCAAGTCCCCAATCCAATCCGAATCGAGATAGGCGTAGTCGGGCTGTCCTTTCAGGCCGCCTACCTCAAATGGGTGTCCATCAATCGTGAGCACCATCTCTGATTTGATGCCCCGAAGCAGACTACTACCGGTCATTTGATTGGTATAATCAACCGTTGCGAAATTAGGTGAAGTGACGAATATACGCTGAATGAGACCATTATCAAGAATCAGTTGATTATCCCTTTCTTCTACTGAAGCAGGTTGGCAAAAGGGCTGAACCAACCAATCATTTTGTTGTGATGTGTACTGCATGTAAAGTCTCAATTTCGTTGGGTTTCAAAGTATAGTTTCAGTATAACATTTGAAAAAAATAACGCAAGAACAATTGTGTTAATTCAGCGTTGGGATTTTTTAAATTGCACATTCGGGGCTTCTGTGGTAAAATGTTAAACTAACAATAACACACGCGAAAGGAGAAGATTTTGTCATGTCCAGTATTATGAATGGTCCGCGTTGGCTAATGATGATTCTCCTGTTAATATCTGGGGGAAGTTTAGCCGGTTTTGCGCAAGATGAACACACCGTCCTCCTCTACACTTTTGAATCAGGTGCCGGGAAAACCGTCAAAGACCTCTCAGGCAACAAGAACGATGGGGAACTCATGGGACCGAAATGGGGTGAAGGCAAACCCGGTGGTGGACTTACTTTTGGAGGAAATGCCCCCAGAGATTTTGTGGAAATTCCTGATAGTAAGAGTTTAGATTTGGTTGAAGGACTTACGGTGGAAATGTGGCTCTATCTTGAAGCGTGGTCAACCGCTGGTGGCACCGGTGCTACTAAGGAAACGACCTACAAAGTGGGACCTCGGAGCGACAAGAAGGTGCTAATCCGGATGACCACCGATAAGCACGCTTGGGGTGCTGCAGTTGCTGCCGGTAAAACGGATATGCCACTGAAGAAATGGACGCATGTCGCTGGAACTTACGATGCCAAGTCCGGCGATGCCAAGATTTACATCGACGGTGTCTTAGACGGCGAAGGCAAAATCGGCGGTAATATCACGCCGAATGGCGATGTCTTGTGGCTCGGACGCGGTGCTGGTCCGTTCCTACAAGGACGGATGGACGAAGTGCGAATCTCCAATATCGCGCGTTCTGAGCAGGAAATCCAAGAACTAATGAACAAAGGCATTGAAGGTGTATTAGCAGTACAACCCCAAGATAAGTTAGCAACAACGTGGGGAAAACTGAAGGCAGACTTTGATAAATAGAAAGAGATGCCACAATGCTAAAAACAATTACAATTCAATCTCTGATGCTCCTCTTCGTTTTCGGCGTTATAAAGGCAAATGCAGCCGATGCGAGGAGGAGTTACCCATCCATTTTTCAAGCATGGAGCGGCATCGAAAATAGACCCGACACAGACGAACTTCATCGACTTGCGCAACACGATCTCGCTTTTGCCCACCCTTACGCCCTGTTAAGGGTCGCTTGGGATATATCAGAAGAACAGCCTTATTCAGGGTTAGCAACAGCACTAAGTCCCAGCCAATTAGATACCGCACGGCAAAGAAAACAACAGCTGCTATCCTTAAATCCGAATCTTTTGCTGCTTGTGGAAATCCGATGCAGAGACGCAAGATATGTGTCTCGTCAGAATGAAGCAGATGTAGAAAACTGGTGGGAGGTCGGCTATTTCCCGCCCGATTCTCCGTATTGGCTCAAAGATAGCAACGGCAAACCCGTTGTCGGTTGGGGAGAAGATACGAACGGTAATGGAGAAATTGATGAAAACGATAAAGTTCTCAGTTACCTCATAGACTTCACGAATCCAGAGATGCAGAATCTGATGGTCAATCAAGCTGTGGCATTGGACAAGTCTGGTCTTTTTGATGGGATCATGTTGGATTGGTGGAACGAAGATTATGCGACCAGTTCTGTTGGTGTTGATGACTGGTCAGCGACAATTCTCACACGGGAGGCTGAATTAGAGGCGAGATTAGTTATCTTGCGCAAGACACGGGAGCAAGTGGATGACGATTTCCTAATCCTTGTTAACGCGAATATGCGTCAGATTCCAAAATCCGCGCCGTACGTCAACGGTATCTTCATGGAGTGTTATAAGCCGGAACATAACAAAGGGTATAGCCTTGATCAGGTTTTACAGATAGAAAAGACATTGCTATGGGCTGAACAGCACTTGAGAGAGCCACGAATCAACTGCTTAGAAGGGTGGCGCGTCGTAACGGAGTATATGGGAGATTTAAATACACGCGTTGCGGAGCGGAACAGTTCAGAAAATCAACAGTGGATGCGCATGATTACCACGTTGAGCCTAACACACTCAGACGGTTATGTACTGTTTGGTGACGACAATGCTATACCCGTCCCCGATCATTTACACAATTGGTATGATTTTTGGGATGCTGACCTCGGTCAACCGCTCCAGGAGCAAGCAGTCCAATACCGAGATGTCCCTGGACTCTTTATCCGCGAGTTTGAAAATGGGTGGGCAATATACAACCGTAGCGGTTCTGAACAAACGGTCACTTTCGATGACCGTGTTGTCGGAGTCAATGGTGGTAAAACCCAGTCGCTTCATAAGATCCCAGACTTTGATGGCGAGATTTTCCTTAAAATTGGAGCAGACTAAGGGGCTGTCTCAACTAATACGGCAATTCTACCAACAATGTTGCCAAGAACTCGTCCGTCACGTGGTGATTGTAAACGCGGGCTGAAATTACAGATCCGTAGATGTTACCCACATAGAAGATACCGCAGAGTGTGCCGAGTGTCCAGCCTTTTGCCGATGAAAGCCCGTCTCTACGAAAGCCATCATAAGCCTGCCAACCTGTTAAACCAACTGTGAAAAGGGTGGTTAGTGCGTCTCCAAAGCGACCGGTATAGAGTCGTCCGGCTCCGGGTACAATTGTAGAGAGAGTTCCTGCTAAAAATGGGCTGCGGGTCGGTAAAGCTGCACCCTTCTCCGCGTAAATGTGATACACTTCTGCTTTTTCTCTGATCTGCATTACATCTGATTTCTGCAACGCCTTAAAAAACTTACCTGCTTCAGACCACCGTTTTTGCCTCAGATAAGAGAGTCCAATCAGCTGCTCCGCTTCGGCGTGTTGGCGTGCATCCGTTATGCGTGGTAGTGCTTCATGGAGAAATTGCGCGGACTGTTCATACCGATCCATCAGGAAATAGGTGGCACCGATCTGATAGTAGGCACGGCTGGCAAATTGACCTTCGGGGTCGGTTCGCAAAAGTGCCTCAAAACCTTGAATCGCTTGCTCGGTTTTACCACCGAAGCGATAACAGACTGCAATTTTATAATGGATTTGCGCGCTTTCTTGGGGCTGATAGAAAAGGTAGCGCTGGTACTCACCTGCAGCACGAAGGTAATCGCCTTGGGCATACAGAGAATCGGCGAATTTAAGGATATTTTCGGGACTGTAATATGCAAACGGTTCCTCGGAGTCCGCAAAGGATAACAACGCTGTATTGAGGAGTATTATCACTAACAATCCCCATATCTGTTTACTTGGCATAATCTGAAATTGGATCTATGTACTTTCCTGTTCTTGGGTCTTTATGGTAGTGTCTTGATTGTGAACCGTTGCATCGGATAAGTCTATCAGCAGCGAGTAGCACACCGCGCAGGACACCGTATTCCTGTATACAAGCCATACCGAAGCGTGAACAACTCGGAGAGAAGCCGCAAGTTGGACTGTCTTGACTTGAGATGAATTTTTGATACAACCGTATCAACCCCGTAGCGACAAGTTTTAACTCCGAGGTTTCCAGCGGATTAAAACGGACAACTTCCTGCGGTTCCGGCGTTGTGATAGGGTTGATTTCACGGATAAACGCCAGGTCAGCTGCTTCACCGGCAAACGTAGGTGAAGCAATAATAACGAACGAACAAAACACACAAAAAGTGACAAATATACGACGAACAAAATAATTTACCATTTAATCTCTTTAACCTCGACAGATTCAGGAATAGTAAAATTTAAAATTGGATTTGGTGTTTCTACATTTACCTGTGGGCTGCTATAAACAATTTTTTCATGTTGAAGGACTTCAGATTTTGCATCGTACGTACTGGAGGTAACCTCCATCGGGATATAGTTAATACCGATTTTGCTGTGGTTCTGATAGCGCGATCTACCGATAATATATCCTTCCGGATTTTTGACTTCTGCTGAGATGAGCCGATCATTACGCATGCCGAGGATAACGACACCGAGTGAATCTTTCGCCTTTTCAGGGGGTTTCCAATGAGTGTAGAGGACTTTCTCAACGACATCATGTTTATCTAAAGTATATCCGATTGCGGTTAACCCGTATTCCGCTTGTGTGGTTTGGATGATGGATTCCACAAACGGAAGCGGAATCCGTCCTTCGGAGATAAAACGGAACGCCTGTTTCTCTACCGGATAATAGATTTCCAAGGCTTTCCCTTTCACAACCATTATCTGTTTGACCGGTTTGGTAACCTCAACAACAACCCGCGCAGCCTTTACGTCGTAATGGAGTGTGCCAGCGATGTGCTCGGTTTTGTCCTTTTCGGTTAATTCGCGCGTAAAGTCTAAAGAGAGCGTTTTTAACGGTGCTGCATCAAGGACTTGCGTAAAAAAAAGTATGAGTAAAAGTATAACAAGAAATTGGAGGTTTTTGAACATTTATTTTTTATGTTTTTTTCCCAGCGACATAGGGGGACAATTATACTGGTCCCTATGCCAATTTCAGAAAAAATATAGTTCGCGAGGTTATCGTCTTAAATCAAGAAACAACAATACTCATGCTGAATGTCTTCGGTTAGGGTGCCACGTTTCAGTTTTCGTTTTTCTCATAGTTCCAGATATAGGCTACACAACGTTAACCTTGCGGCTTAAAAGTCAAAATCTGAACCCCCTTCCAAAATTATAATTCCACCTGTTACAAGTCCAGTGCTAATATATCCCACTATTCCCCATAAAGCCTGAATTTTTCTTGTTTCTGATTTATAGGCAGCTGTGTAAGAGGTAATATATTCTGGTGATTTTCCGAGGAGACGCGAAGGCGATGGTGGAGGCGAATAAACAAAAGTACCAGCAAGGGCAACTCCGTGGAGAAGGCAGGCGGCTCCGCACATTTCAGATGTAGGTTCATCGATAATTCTAAAAGCAAGTAGTGTGCTGCCTGAGATAAGACTACCCGCTCCGAACCACATGATTTTGTTAACATCGCTTTCGGCATCTTGTTCAGCCATGGCTCTGGCTTCAAGGATCACCGAATTCTGTTGGGAAAAACTAACAAAAGGCATACAGAAGGTCAGGACTACCATCGGAAAAACCGATACATGAAATGTTGAATTTATTTTCAATGTATTTCTCCTTGATGGATTACAAGTTTGAATTATAACCTGCCTGCTATGTGAGAGGTCAATTTTTTCTTTTTACGTTGATTTTCAAGTTCACTCTTGTGCAGCCACCACTCCGAGTCTAACCCCAACAGCCAAACTCCCAGCTACAACACAACCACTGAGGCAGCCTGCTGATGTCCATTGTGCCTGAATAGTCCCTCTTTTTGATTCATAGGCCGATGTGTAAGTAGCTATATATTCAGGCGATTTTCCAATCAACCGAGAAGGTGGCGGGGACGGTCGATAGGAATATGATCCAATTATGCCAGTTGGCGGAAAAAAATAACCATACGGACTCGGTAAAAAAAAGAGGGCAGAAAGCACACAACCGGCACTGAAGCATAATAACTTGTTGACATCTTTATTCGCATCTGCTTCAGCAGCGGTCACAGCTTCGGTTTGCACAAAAATCTGTTGCGCGATGGTAACAAAAGGTGCGCTGAAAGTCAGTCCTGTCATCACAAGCACTAAAGCATGAAACGTTGAACATATTTTCACCTTATTTTTCCTTACTGAATGGTTCTGACAACATGAAGCGGTCATTTTTAGGTCAATCAACAGGCATCGCGAGTTTTAGCTGCGTCCGAACGGCTTGGCGCACCTCATCACAGATATGCATTGCATGCTGTGTATTATCAGATGTGGCTGAATCTCCCGGATAGAGGGGATCCACCGCGTATGCAGTTATTATCTTAAAATCAGGTTGCCAATCGGACCAAGTAGGTAGCGTAGGTGTAATCAACACCAGCAATTCTTCAAGGTTATGTGTCCGTTGAACAGGAATGTTTGCCTCTTGCAACCACGCCTTAAGATATTTTTCTATACACTGTTGTGCGTGGAAGCAGATAGAATCATGCACGGGATCCGGGGCTTGCTGCAGCCACTTCGCTGCTCTATAATCACCTTCAGCCTTCTCTATCCACTCCAGTGTCAATGGGTTCATGCAGTCCTTCTCCTTTTTGACACGGCTCGGCGCGTCTAACGCGCTTTCTATATTGTAGTGTCCGCGGGAACCATGGAGCAGCTCGCCTTTTTCAGTGATCTCACGAAGAAACCAATCGTTATATGAGACACGATACGTGATCTCTTCCGGAGAACGCACCAACAGGTCCAGACCGAATCGATATGAAATGCGTTGCCGGATCTCTATAGCCTTGCGAGTAAACTCTGATTTCGGAATATCCATCACAACCAGCAGATCGACATCCGAATCCTCTGTCGGCGTGCCATAAGCATGGGAACCAAAGAGAATAACTTGTAGTGGCGCAAATTCGCGCACGATGTCATCACATGTAGCCTGAATTTCCTGTCGGGTAACCATATACGAGCCTTCCTTTTACTTGAAGTATAACATATTTCGCTGTCGCTATCAAGTTTAGTTCTCGAATGACTGTAGGAGCTCTCGCTTAACTCTTGACATCATCTTCAATGAAAATTCAATCCGATGCTAAAGCTCCCATCAAACTCTTCAAAAGAGACGCCGAAAGACCCTCTCACGCTTATCGCTGGTGACAATTCAATTTCCAATCCTACTCGTCCTCCATAGCCAGACCGGACCCGATTGAGTATTATTTCTGGTGCTTCTGTACGACTTACACGTGCCCAAGACCGTGAACAGGATACCCCACAGAAGGGGTTTAGGACCCAACCGAAGTTAGTTTCCAGACGTTTTGAAATACCGCCGCCACCGGAGAGTCCATTCGTTCGGACACTGAGAAATGTAGCATCTGCAGGAGCATCAAGCGGTCGAGAAATTCCGCTGGAAAATCCCCGATAAAAAGCACCCGTTAAAAAATAATCTAAGCCTGTCTGTCCTAAAGGGCGCGTATGTACAGGCCGAATACCTATCATGAAAGAAGGGGGAACATCAAATTCTGAACCGTAGCGGTTTCTACCAAGAGAGCCTATATTCGATATAAGCGCAATCCTTGTGTGGTTACTCATACTGTAACTGAAACTCCCTCCTATCCCAATAGCATCTTGACTGCTACTAAAGTCAAGTCCGGTAAAACTAAGTCCAGCAGCCATTCCTCCCTGCCGTAATTTGTATAGACCCGTTTGAGAATACGCGGTAACAGGGAGTAATAGGCATAAGAAGACGATGCAAGTCTATTTCATATTTAACTTCACTTTCATTTTCCTTTTTGAAATTGAATTATCACTGTGTTCTCGCAGCCTTGTGTAAAATATAACACGGCTGTGAGAACACCAATTGGTTAACTCTCAGTTCAAGGAAAGTAATTTATTACAACGTTTCTCCAAAAGATTCTGTTTACATTACATGACAATGAACTAAATCCATCAAATTTGAATAATAGGAGAATAAGGTCAACACAGATTGAAACTTATTAGCGAGTAGGAAGGAAATAATTATAGCGATGCTTGCTGTAGAAGGTCTTGATCCGCAAAGGCTGTAGCAGGTTCGCCA
The DNA here is from genome assembly GCA_026706025.1 of Candidatus Poribacteria bacterium. Taxonomy (NCBI): domain Bacteria; phylum Candidatus Poribacteria; species Candidatus Poribacteria bacterium. Next base: position 72,817 of record JAPOZO010000043.1, on the reverse strand, counting down.
TCGTAAATCACTGTCCCATCGCGTAATAGGAGAATACGGTTGGCATATTTTAAGGTGAGGTCGGTGTCGTGCGTAGCAAAAACGAGAGTCTTGTTTTTTTGTTGAATCTCATCGCAGAGTTCAGCCATCAATCGATGGAGGTGCTGCGCGTCTTGGCCAGTCGTAGGTTCATCAAGTAGAAAAAGATCAGGATGTAGTGAGAAGGTAGCTGCAACAGCCGTTCGCTGGCGTTGCCCCCGAGACAGGGCGTATGGTGCCTCTGAACCGAGATCTTGTAAGTCAAAGCGCGTGAGTGTCCTGTCAACCCGTTCTTCAAGGGTTTTTCTAAGAAATTTAAGATTCTTGGGACCGAACGCCACCTCATCAAGAACGGTCTCCGCCTGTAACAATAGATCTGGGTCCTGAAAAACGATGCCTACTTTACCTGCTAACTGATGGAGTTTCACGCGACCGTATGATTTTCCATCAATAACTACCTCACCAGATGACGGACGTAGCAAACCCGCAATGAGATGTATCAGTGTTGTTTTGCCTGACCCGTTTGCTCCCATGATAGTGAGTACTTCGCCACGCGGTACCTCGCAAGAGATATCACAAACAGCATCTTTATCGGTGTTTGGGTAACGAAAATGGAGATGTTGGATGTTGAGAAATGGATCTTGTCGCGTTGCATTAGAAGGATGCTTAAGAGACGAAGTAGTGGGCTTTACCACAATGTTTTCTGCCTGGGGCACTTGTACCCCTAAACGTTGATAGGGGGTTGCATCTTGAAATGCATCTATCTTCGGCAAATCCAGACAGAGTCGTCCATCTTCCATCAGCCAGACATGATTGCACAACGGCGCAACTTCTCTGGTCCGATGAGTCGCTAAAACAACTGTTATACCTATTTCGCTATTTAGATGCTTGACAATACCGAGGATGTCACGTGCCCCTTGCGGGTCAAGATGGCTCGTGGGTTCGTCAAGGAGTAAAATTTCTGGGCGCATTGCCCAAACAGCGGCAAGGGCAACCCGTTGTTTTTCACCGCCAGAAAGTGATGAAATCTGTCGAGATTCAAATCCGGGCAACCCTACCTGTTCCAAGGCGAAAGTGATCCGTTCCTGAATCTCTTCGGGCGGGAAACCGAGATTCTCAAGCCCGAAGGCAATTTCATCTTCAACCTGTGTGCAAAAGAGTTGATCGTCCGGGTTTTGGAAAAGAAGTGAGACCTGTTGGCATGTGGTAGCGAGCGGTTGGGTGGCAATGTCTTGACCGTCGAGGTACACTGTCCCTGTGAGCGTTCCTGCCGAGGCATGCGGAATTAAGCCGTTCAATGTGCGCAGCAGAGTAGATTTACCGCACCCCGTTGGACCCGTCAATAAAACAAATGCCCCACGACGCACGCGAGTCGTAATGCCGTGAAGTGTTGGAATCTCTCGACTCGGATAAGTAAAGCAGAGATTTTCTATTTCAATACATGCCATCGTCCCGCTAACTCAGACCATCAATTTGGACAGGGACAGAACCGAAGAGTTGCTCTAAATGCCGCGTGACGGATTCATGGAAAGCATCAAAAGTTTCTTGGGCATTCTGCTTGAAATCGTCGGTGTGGTGCTTGAAAACCTTGTGGAGTTGTGCCTGCTGGGCATGGACACGAGCAAAGAGGCTATGGACGTATGCTTGGAGTTCACCGAGCCGCTCAGTCTGTGCTTTTGCGAAAGTGCCAACTGCGTCTTTGAAAGCAGCGAATTCCGCCTCTAAGTACGTCTTGAACATCGACTGCTGAAAACCGGTGAGTGCACCATGTGCAGCGTATTGAAAATCCTTATGGATTGCATTGTACTTTGTCTTAATGCGTGCAAAAAGTTGTCGCGAATAGTTCTGGATCTCACTCGTCCGGCCACCTTGAGCATCCACAAACTGTGGGACCTTCTCTTTAAACGTATCCATCTCCTGATCCAAGAAGTTCCTGAAATCCTCAACAGCAAGGGTATAACGCGTTGTTTTCTCAAGGTGGTATCCCATAACAGCCAACCGGACAGCTTCAGGAAACATCTGACGATAGCTTTTGATGACTTTCGCCAAATAGCGTGCGTATTCCAACCCTTGTCTGGAGAAAATCTGCCGCTGAATGGAGCGGGCAAATGCTATTATTTCCTCTATGCGAATTGACCGCACGTTATTGTGGGTCTTAGGCATGTACTCAAGCAAAGTCAAACACCGAGCAAAATAGTTTTTCAGCGACGGATCGTAGAGCGTTGAAACAACCCGTCGATATTCCGTCAGAAGCTCATTGCGCGGCATTTCCGGTACAAAATTAAGGGTCATGTCGGTCTGATTTCCGCTGGACTCCCCAAGCAATCGATCTTCCTGTTTCAATCGGTGCCAGAGGTCGGTCTCTTTCAAAGCAGTGAGCAGCCCTGCCATTGCCATCGGGATGCCGGCTTCCTGAATAAAATTGATGTGTGAATCAAATTCCGTATCACCGTCAAGCCCGATGATAAATCCGCCAGTGACTTCTATCCCCCTGCTCTGTATTTTTCTAATAGCACGCATGAGGTAACTACCTGCTTCTTCCTCTTTGCTTGTGTTTTGTCCTTTGGAGGTGCCGAGCAGTGCCTCATCATTAGGGCTTTCAATACCGAGGAATACCATGTTAAACCCTGCCTCAGTCATTGCGTCAAGCATTTCAGGGATTTCAACGAGGTTTACGCTGGCTTCAGTGAAAAGCGAGAAAGGGAATTGCCGTTTTTCCTGCCATTCCTTGACAGCCGGGAGTAAGCGCATCGCGTCGCGTTTGTTACCGATGAAATTGTCATCAACGACAAACATCGCACCGTCCCAACCGAGTTTATAGAGCATCTCAAACTCGGCGAGCATCTGTTCATTGCTTTTGGTACGCGGCACGCGTCCGAACAGTTTCGTAATGTCGCAAAATTCGCAATTAAAGGGACACCCACGCGAAAACTGAAGTGCCATTGAACCGTAAGAGTTAATATCAATAAGGTCGTAACGAGGCGGTGGGGTTTTCGTAATATCCGGTTTTCGCTTTTCTCGGTAGACCTCCTTCGCGGCACCACTCTCAAAATCGGTTAGGAAATCTTCAAAAATCTCTTCAACCTCGCCAAATAGAAAATGGTTAATCGTAGCATCGGTTTCTGCTTTGATATTATCGTAGTAGGAGGTAGGGTGCGGACCGCCAGCGATAATCGGGACACCCGCTCGATTACACCGTTCAGCCACTTCATAGAGCGACGCTTTTTGAACAATCATCGTTGAAGTGAAAACAACATCCGCCCATTGGAGATGCGCATCCGTGAGCGGTTCTATATTTATATCAACGACTTTCATGGCGTAATTGTCGGGGAACATTCCAGCGATCGTCAAGAGTCCAAGCGGCGGCATTGATGATTTTTTGCCAAGGAATTCTAAGGCGTACTTAAAACCCCAATAAGAGGGCGGAAACTTCGGATAAACAAATAGTGCATTTGGCATAATATCTCCCTAACTCCTTAAAATGCGTGAGTGCGTGAATTTCAAACCGGACTGCCAAAATTTTTTTAGTAAATTATGAATGTTAAAACTTCAACTAATATTATACCATATTTATACATTTTTATCAAATTTTTTCTTCTTCATAGGTGTGTTTGCGGCTAACGCAGAAAACATGGTAAAATGTTAAAATGAGATGATAACAAGTTTTAGATGTTGTAAATGGGAATAATAGATGGCCAGATACCGACTTTCACATATCCTCTTTTTTACGGGTTTACTCCTCAGTTTCACGGTTATTCCTGAAACGATATATAGTGCTGACTCGAAGGAGCACGTCTCGCCTCCAGAACAGTCAACTCTTGACAAGGAAACAGCGGATAAAACGCAGCCATACTACCGTATCCATCAACTCCGTTTTAACGGAAATCATCACTTAAATAAGGATAGACTGATAAAACTATTCGGATGGGAAAAAGAAAAAGGATATACTCGTGCCGAAATAATAGAAGGGTTTGAACGTATCGTCACTGCATATCGGGAAGCGAGTTTCGTGTTTGCTGAGATGTCGCTCAATATCGAACGGGTGTCAGAGAATACAGAGACCAGCAACGCAGCAGATATGGCTATTACCGTAATGATTGTTGAAGGGAAGCGGGTGCGTATAGGTGAGTTTACACTCGCGGGTAATGAACGCTTTTCAGAAACCGAAATCCGGGATCAACTCGGTCTACGACGTGGTAAACTTTTTACACCGGTCGCGTTGGAGCAAGCGGTAGAGCGCATCCAGACACTTTACAGCGAATACGGGTATCCAACGGTCGAAATCGCACCGAAGAACTTCCAATTTTCGGCAGAAACGGGCACTGTCGATTTTCAGTTAAATATCCAAGAAGGGGCACAGGTACAGATTGGTGAAGTCAAGATAAGTGGACTGCAGAAGACAAAAACGCCGGTAGTCCTTCGGGAAATCCTTGTGAAACCGAACCAACGCTTCGATCAGCGCGACATTGACGCAAGCTATCGCCGCTTACGAAATTTAGGCTATTTCTATCAGATCAATCCGAATGTATTAGAAGCTGGCGTAACAGCAGACAGGATTAACTTCCACGCACAGGTAACCGAAGCTAAAACAGGACGATTAAGCGGCGTTATCGGATATGCCCCACCCGATTCCGAGGTAGACACAGCACCACAACTCACAGGTGTGCTTGAAGCCCGTGAAACCAATTTGTTAGGAACAGGCAGGCAGGTCAACTTCTATTGGAAATCTGGACTACTCAAGATCTTCCGGATCGGTTATGCCGAACCGTGGATATTCGGCAAACCGGTAACCATCGGTGTAGAGTATGGACAATTCAAACAGCAGAATCCAAATAGGGCGCAATTGTCAGGTAATTCATACGACGAAACCGAAACTGTCTCCGAAGAACAGTCGGGCAACGTAAGTGCTACGACTAACTTTGGTCGCGTCTTTGAAGGGAGCATGACATTGGGCTACAAGCGGATTAACGTGCCAAACATAGGGTTACCTTCAACGCCAACGCCTTCACTTGATCCCCAAACCCGAGTCTTTTCCAATCTAAATGCTATTACGTCAAGACAACTAACGCCGTATAGTGGAACAAAGTACAGTGTCGCGTTTCGATTGACACGGGACACCCGCGACTATTTCCTGAACCCGACGCGCGGACGGCGTGATAGCATCGCTATTGAGGTATCACGGAGCGACTTTCAGTTGCGAAAAGCGTGGCTCTCCTTACAGCAATACTTTCCTACTTGGCGAAAACAAACAGTCGCTGTTGAACTTCACGGTGCTGCTGCCTGGGGGGTTAATATCCCGCCAACTGAACTGTTTTATCTCGGCGGGGCAACCACTTTACGCGGGTATGATGAAGATTGGTTTTCAGGACCGCGTAGGGTATATCTCAACCTCGAATACCGTTTTCTTGTTGGACCCGACTCGCAGATTTTTGGCTTTACCGATTTAGGCGCGGTAACTTTGATTGAAACCCCATCTGTTTTTGATAGACTCCGAGTCGGATACGGTATCGGCGCGCGGTTAGAATCTAAGGGCGGCATCTTACGAATCAACTACGGGCTTGCTGCTGGCGATTCCCCATTGCGTGGCAAAATCCATGTCAATTTAGGTGCCTCGTTTTAACACCACGTGTTTGTTCATACTGACGGGCATTCAGACAGAAAACGGATAATGTATCTCAAGCCTAACTTTTGAGAAAATATTTACATATTCCGTTTAATTTGCCAAGTGTGAAAATTTGTTATAAAATATATACGAGAAATAATATGAATTTTCGAGGCACAGTATTCAGCAACAGGAGATTTAAATGACCAAAAACAAGAAGTTACAGAATTGGGTCGAGGAAGCAGCAGCGCTTTGCCAACCTGATTCTATCTATTGGTGTGACGGTTCCCAAGAAGAAAATGACCGTTTGTGTGAAGAATTAGTCCAGAACGGAACTTTCTTCCGATTAGACCCGGAGAAGCGTCCTGGCAGTTACGTCGCACGCTCCGATCCCGCCGATGTCGCGCGCGTTGAAGACAGAACGTTCATCTGTTCAAAAACACCCCTTGAAGCAGGACCGACGAACAATTGGCACGACCCCGACGACATGAAGAAGACCCTCAAAGGGCTCTTCAAAGGTTGTATGAAAGGTAGAACGATGTACGTTGTTCCCTTCAGCATGGGGCCCCTCGGTTCACCTATCTCACATATCGGTGTTGAAATCAGCGACTCACCCTACGTTGTTGTTAATATGCGGATTATGACCCGCATGGGTAGTGAGGTGTTGGACATCTTGGGTGAAGATGGCGATTTCGTGCCGTGTCTACACTCGGTTGGTATGCCGCTTGAATCCGGACAGGAAGATGTTTCCTGGCCCTGTAATCCGGATAATAAATACATCGTACACTTCCCTGAAGAACGTTCTATCTGGTCTTATGGTAGCGGTTATGGTGGTAACGCATTGCTCGGTAAAAAATGTTATGCACTCCGTATCGCATCTATTATGGCGAAAAATGACGGATGGATGGCAGAACATATGCTCATTTTGGGCTTGACAAGCCCTGAAGGCGAGAAGACATATATCGCCGCAGCGTTTCCAAGTGCATGTGGCAAGACGAACCTCGCCATGCTCACACCAACGCTACCCGGTTGGAAAGCAGAGACCATCGGTGATGACATCGCATGGATGAAATTTGGTGACGACGGGCGACTCTACGCGATTAACCCGGAAGCAGGTTTCTTCGGTGTCGCACCGGGCACGTCAATGGACACCAACCCGAACGCGATGCACACACTTGCATCCAATTCTATTTTCACAAACGCTGCCCTCACAGAAGATGGCGATGTCTGGTGGGAAGAGAAGAGCGAAGAACTGCCTGAAACACTCACGAGTTGGCTCGGTGAAGAGTGGCATCCCGGTGATGAAAAAACGGCTGCACACCCAAATTCACGTTATACAACGCCAGCCTCGCAATGCCCGATCATTGACCCGAACTGGGAAAATCCAAACGGGGTTCCAATCTCGGCGATTCTCTTCGGTGGCAGACGTGCTACGACAGTCCCACTCGTGTTTGAAGCCTTTGATTGGCAACATGGTACCTTCATCGGCTCCATCGCTTCTTCTGAACGCACTGCAGCCGCTGCTGGCACAGTCGGCGAACTCAGACGTGACCCGATGGCGATGCTCCCCTTCTGTGGCTACAACATGGGCGACTACTTCGCACACTGGTTGGAGATGGGTAAAAGCACCGATGCCAGTAAACTCCCGAAAATCTTTTATGTCAATTGGTTCCGCAAAGATGCCGATGGCGGATGGCTCTGGCCCGGTTTTGGTGAAAATAGCCGCGTGCTCAAGTGGATCGTAGACCGTGTCTCTGGCAAGGGAGATGCCGTTGAAACACCGATTGGTTATACCCCAGTCCCCGGTGCAGTTGACATCAGCGGATTGGATGTAACCGACGAGCAGATGGCTGAACTCCTGCATGTTGATATCGAAGAGTGGCTCAACGAGATTGCATTGATTCGTGAGCATTACGAACGTTTCGGTGAGAAACTGCCTGGGGCGTTATCCGATGAATTGGCGGCATTAGAAGCCCGCTTGCGTGAGAAGCAATAAAGCCGACGAACTTGCATTATACGGCGAGATCACCATGCCTCGCCGTATAACTAACCTGAAACAAACTGTTCCTTAACCAAATCCCCAAATTTCACCTATCCTTCCTAATCGAAAGCAATTTACTCTAAACCCAGTAATGAGGTGTAGCACATAATGAAAACGATGATTTTCCGCATCATTTTGGTTATTCTTTTCTACAGTATTGTTTCTCAAGGTATTGCTTTCAACTACCATTGGGAGATAGACGAAACCCCAGAAGGTAGTGAAAGCGCGACTGTCGTTGAGCCTATAGAAGTCACTTTGCTCGACGAACAGATACAGGTTCCATCTCATAGTGCATCTTTGGCGTTGCTGCGGAAGTATTCTGTCCATCTTGGACCCGAATGGGATCCAGGGTATGCCTACAGATTACTCCAAACTTTTGAATCTATACCTCAAGAAACGAATAACCCATATGAAGATACCCCTGGTGTGGCATCCTCTGTTTGGCGGTTAAGTGATCGTCATATCCAAGGCGACATTTCGGTGGAATACCGAGACGCACAGCGAATTGTTACAGTTGCTGAAGCGGCATTTGTGCATGCGGAACCGTTATTAGCGGAAATTGAAGGTGTGCGGGGTCGGTATTTTTCTAAACGGCTCCACCATGCTGTGGTTCGGTTTGTAACCGACAATGGGGTAGACAGATACGCACTTGAACGGATACTGCGGGAACGCTATGCAGTCAGCATAAATGTTCCAGATTATAGCGAACTCACACGGCACACAACCAGTGAACACTCAGGTCGTTTTTCGGAATTCAAAAACGAAGAGTTAATAGCACTTGTCTCTATGTTTGAGGAATTTCCGCAAGGTATGCTGAAAATACCAGGACTCAAATATATTGTTCGACGTTTGGATGGCACTGACCATCCAACCCATCCCAGCGCGGACGCAGTTGCCTGGACAGGTGCTGGCTACATTGAATTCATGGAATCTGCTTTTAAAGAAAAAGGGTTAGATTCAATCCATCGTTTGATCCTCCATGAAAAGGCACATTTTTTATGGGAATATCTCTTCGACGAGCAACTTAAACAAGATTGGATAGAACTCGGTGGTTGGTACGAAAATCCCGACGACAAAGACGGTTGGTCAACAACCAAACAGACTGAGTTTGTCTCTGCCTATGCCCACGGTGTAAACCCAAATGAAGACATGGCAGAGAGCATCAGTTACTACATTGTAAACCCAAACAAGCTGCGTTCACGGTCACCTGCCAAGTATAAATTCATCCAAAACCGAGTGATGCACGGTACCCAATACATCTCAAAAATACGCCAAGATTTAACCTTTGAAGTCTACAATCTCTATCCAGACTATGTGTATCCGGGACGAATTATACGCATTGATATACAAATTGAAGGTGAACCTGAAGAAGATAAAATCATAACAGTGGAAATTGAAATTCATGGAGAGAGTGACCGAGATGCCGCTTCTAGAGGGTTTACTCGAGTTTGGAGTCCACAAGGCACCCGATTTGACATGTGGCTTTCTCCTATTAGTTCTGATGGTAACATATCCCAGCGGGGCATATCTTGCGAGGTCGTCAGCGGATTTCAAAATATGCAGCAAATGGCTATTGGAGACCTGACACAATTCGGGTATATGATGCCCAAGGTAATGAACGACATAATGGACTAACAGACTTTGGATGGAAACTCTATGTTAACAATCCTCTGGCAGATACTGAAGCTCCACAATATATTCCGAATTCAATGCAACTCTCTTTATCAGATGCAACTACGAAAGAAGGGCGCGCCTATCAAATTCTGACAGCCCGTTGGAAGTTTATTGAAAAAAATGGGGTAAGTGGTGTTTATGCTGAGTTATATGACGCGAATGTTGAAACTTACTCGCGCCGCTTAACAGATTGGGGAGAATACAAGCAAGAAGCTGGAGACGTGTGGGAAGCGACTACTAAACTTGAGGTACCTGACTACTTCCCAAACAGCATCTACAAGATTACCCGCATTGTGATGAAAGATTTGGCTCAAAATAGGCGGAGGGTATACTTCACTGAGGGGGGAGATGATGAGTTGCCTGCTTCCATTGAGATTCAGACAACCAACCCGGATACTCAACCACCTGTATTGGATTTAAACGAAATTAATGTTGAGGCAGAGCCAACACAACCAGAAGACCCAAACGGTGAAACTCGAGTTGACATTACTTTTCGGGTTAAAGATAACATCAGCGGGCATAGAATTACATATATGAGCTTACGAAACCCCCAAGGTGTTATGCTTGACTTTGATTATTATGATCCTGATTTTTACAAAATCTACTTCTCACGAGATCCAACTGTCTATGAAACTTACCATAAGACGATTATTTTGCCAGCTGGAAGCCCACCTGGTATATGGGGACTTGCTGGAATGACAATAATAGACAAGGCACATAATGTCTTACGGGTAGATTTCACTGAAACCGTTCGTTTTGAGGTGAATGATGCCCCTATCTATGCCAAATCGGATGTCAATCAAGATGGGACAGTTAACATACAGGATTTAGTGATGGTTGCGAATGCAATCGGACATCCGGGTGCCGCGGACGGCGAACTCAACGCCGACATCAACGCCGATGGTGTTGTTGACATTTTAGATTTGGTCCAAGTCGCTAATGATATTGGAGAAGGGTCGGCAGCTGCACCTACGCTTCACAGTCCAACTGCTGAACAGATCCAAAGTTGGCTGGCACAGATAAGACAAATTGACGATGGCAGTCCAGCCTTTCGTCGCGCTATCGGTGTGTTAGAAGCACTTTTACGTGCGGTTCGTCCAGAAACAACAGTCTTGTTGCCGAACTACCCAAATCCCTTCAACCCGGAAACATGGATACCCTATCAATTGGCGAATGCCAGCGATGTGCAGATTACCATTTACGATGCGAAAGGCACTGTAGTTCGCACGTTAGCACTTGGACATCAGACAGCAGGCTATTACACCAATAGAAACCGTGCCGCGTATTGGGATGGGCACAACGGTTTAGGGGAAAATGTCGCAAATGGTGTCTATTTTTATCAACTGCAAACTGACGATGCCTCACTTACACGTAAAATGGTTATTCTGAAATAGGAATCGGAATTAGGCTTCCTAATTTGTGAAATCTTGTTGTCCCAAACCCGAAGCACCTTTTGGGTTTGGGGCATTTTGTTAACCCTGGGAAGAAAATAGAGTGCTTGACTCTCTCGGTAAAATGTAGTATACTTAATACTATTCTAATACCCTATCAACCACTGTGGCGCGCGTCTTGATGTTCCTTGACGCGCCCTTGGAATAACATGATTAGATGAACCTAACCGTTATGCATAGCAAGGAGGATATAATTGTCAACAGAATCATGGCCTAAAAGTCCAGCCGATGAGGCGGACATTATCCACCCTCGTGTTCTACCGTTTATAACTGTTCACCTCGCATGTCTCGCAATTCTCTGGGTAGATGTTCAACCTATCGACTGGATTATCTGTGGCGCATTGTACGTTATCCGTATGTTCGGAATTACGGCGGGGTTCCATCGTTACTTTTCGCACCGATCATTCAAGACCAGCCGTGTATTTCAATTCATTTTAGCGTTCCTCGGTCAGAGTTCCGCACAACGAGGTGTACTCTGGTGGGCAGCAACACATCGTTACCACCATAAGCACTCTGACACAGAACAAGATGTACACTCGCCAGTTCAACACGGATTCTGGTATTCTCATGTGCTTTGGATTTTCTCCAAACGAGGACGGTCAGTAGATTACAGTTTAATTAAGGATTTCCAGAAATACCCGGAACTCGTTTGGTTAGAGAAATGGGAAAGACTGCCGCCATTCTTATTAGGGTTCCTTGTATGGCTAATTGCAGGCTGGTCGGGACTTGTTGTAGGTTTCTTCGTGAGTACGGTATTCCTTTTTCACGGCACATTTACAATTAATTCGCTTTCACACGTGATCGGAAAACAGCCGTACGCCACCGGTGATAGTTCTCGCAACAACCTGTTTCTGGCGATCATTACGTTAGGGGAAGGGTGGCATAACAATCACCATCACTTTCCAAGTGCTACGCCGCAAGGCTTTCGTTGGTGGCAAATTGATGTCACATATTATATTTTGAAAGTTTTGTCGCTTGTTAGAATCGTCTGGGACCTTCGCTTACCGCCAGCGCATGTGGTTGAAGGGAAACGTAAGTTGCCGTTGGTTGCCGTCGAAAAAGCCGCCCAGCAACTCGCTGCGAGTTTTTCGATTGAACATATCGGCGAAACGGTTTTGAAAGCGTGGAGACATACACCGAAATTAGAAGAACTCCGCAACCGCGCTCGCATCGGTCAAACAGAGGTTGAAAATTTTCTCAAAGAGATGAAAGTCCTTGAACTTCCATCAATTGCAAACCTAAAAGACCAAGCACAAAAAATGTTTACTCATATCCCATCGCTTAACCCGATTGTTGAACGTGCCAACCATATTATCGTACAAGCGGTTTCGGTATGGCTACTTCAGAGTGATATGTGTGATGCATCGATGGGTGTGTAACTGCTTAACCATCAATGTAAGTTTGACATAAGCATCTACCGGAAATCTGCAAAATAACCGCAACTTTTTAGAATATACCGCTATTAGCAAGAAACCGGTTTCAACAGATCCCTCTAATGGCACGTACGATTGCTCAATTGCACCATTTCGTGCTATTGGATACGGCGTTTGCCCTATTTTGGGCAGTTATCTCTGGATATTTCACGAAGGATAAGGCAGCGTGGTATTATCCAGACTGGCACGTAATTTGCTACTAACGTCAAACGAAAGGAGCCGTCCAGTGGAAACCGAAAAAAAATATCGTGTTGCCCCGCCTGGGTTTACATCGGAACAGTGGAAAACCTTTAACGAAGACGGCATCATCTTCATTGAGGATGCAATCTCCAATGAAGATATCCAGACCTATATTGACGCGATAGACCGTGTCGCCGCTAATAATCCGAAATATACCCCAGGCGGTTATCTCGGCATGCAGAACATTGTCGAACGAGATCCTGTGTTCGCCGGGCTTATTGATCATGAACGCCATGTCGGCTATGCTTACGACCTGTTCGGAGAGCTCCTCAAACTCCACATAAGCCAGTTTTTCCTGCGTCCACCAGGAGGGAAACAGTATAATCAGTGGCACCCAGACGGGGCGCGGGCACTCCCTTATGGTGTCTTTTCACCCAAATTACCGTTGCAAATCAAAATCGGGTACTGGTTGACTGATCTGCCGAGAGAAAAGATGGGTAACCTCGTTGTCCTACCCGGGAGTCACCGGCAGCAATACATGGACGGCTACGACACCCACGAGAGTATTCCTGGGGAAATGGTTGTCTGCCCGCGTAAAGGCACAATGACGGTGATGCATTCGAGCATTTGGCATCGCGTTGAACCCAATGAGAGCGATGTGGTGCGTTATAATATCTTCGCTGCCTATTGTCCGTCATGGCTTACGCCTGCTGATCGCTTTCATTCCTCACCGGAGTGGTTAGAGACGCTCAACCGCGAACAGCGTATTATCATGCGGAGTTATAGCAACGCGTATCACAACGCCAAACCGCCCGCGTCTGATTTTCCGCTCTTCCTTGAACGCGAGACAGGGGTTGAGGCGGATGAGGATGCGTATCTGGAACACGTTAAATTGCATCGCCGCAAACGGCAGACAATGCCCGAAAGGCTTGCCGCGTTGTAAAAACGGCATTTTTTGTCCTTAATTCGCAGCAAGTAATGTACAGGCGTATCAAAAACCGTTTTTTGACAACGAAAAAAACGAGCAAAAACCCAATAGTTAAAAGATTATGAAGACGTTATTCCTTAAAGACATGCGTTATCGTCAAGCAAGAGTCGTGCTAACGGCACTCGGCATCACCGTGCTGATTTCGCTAATCTTGCTGTTGGGCGGTATCATGAACGGTATGCGTATCCAAGCGCGACAGTATGTCGAATCCACCGGTGCGGATGTCTGGATCTCCGCCGAAGGCTCTGGCGGTGCATTTATTGGGTTCTCTATGGTCGTTGAGGAATACATGGCATTCCTGAATTCGGCACAAGGTTTAACCCCCGATTCCGCATCTCCCTTGGTTTTTGCGCAAGCACGTCCAACGGTCCGTGGAAAATCCACTAAGGCTATTGTCGTTGGCTATAAATTAGGGCAACTTGGCGGACCCAAGAGTGTTGTTGACGGAAAAATGTTTACCCCAAGCAATTTTGAGGACTACAGACCCGAAGACCCGGTCCCGTATGAGGTGGTTGTTGACGAAAAGATGGGATTGGAAATCGGAGAGCAGATTACCCTTGGCAACGAAAAGGTACGGGTCGTCGGGAAAGCGAAAAGCCTGATGTTTGTTTTAGATACGCCGTTGCTCTTTATGGATGTCCGCATTGCCCAGAAGATTTTACTCGGCAACACGCCACATGTCAATATGATGATTGCCAAAACCAGTGAAAATGAGCAACCTGTGCAGGCTGCTGCCGGTTTAGACGCTTTAGAAACTATCGAGGCGCGCACCTTAAAACAGACCCTCGGGGACATTATTGCCTACTATGTTGACGAGCCGATGAAGGCGGTGCAATTCCTACGAGTGATGTTGTGGTTAGCGGCGGGTATTCTCGTTGGGATGATTACTTATGTGACAATGCTTGAAAAGACGCAGGAAATTGGGGTCTTAAAGGCTATCGGTGCCGCAAACAGTTATGTGATGGGACTATTGCTGAAACAGGTCGTTCTAATCTCTGTTGTTGGTGTAATACTTGGACTCGTTCTATCTTACATATTTGCGGCGGCAGCACCGATCTTTGTCGCAATTCATTTCGTTGAATCAATTATCGTCGCGTGTATCAGTTTCGTTGTCTGTTGTGGTAGCGGTTATTTGGCGGCGCGCAAAGCAATTACAGTAGATCCGATGATAGCGTTCCGAGGAGAAATATAGATGGCAGCCATAGTAGAAGGTACCGGCTTAACCAAACGCTTTGGCACAGGCGACGCAACTGTTCTCGCTGTTGACGCAGTCGATGTCCGAATTGAAGAGAGCGAATTGGTAATGATTATGGGGAACAGCGGTTGTGGCAAAACAACGCTCATCAGTCTCCTCGGTTGCATCTTAACGCCAGACGATGGGGAACTCCGAATTGATGGCGAACCGATTGATCCGGTGTCCGAAGACCTGAGCGTCATCCGCCGCGAGAAGATCGGATTTGTCTTCCAACTGTTTCATCTATTACCCTACCTCACCGCCCTTGAAAACGTAATGGTTGCTATGGACATCGCCAGCACAAAAACGGATGAAGCCGAAAGCCGTGCGACGGAACTCCTCACACAAGTCGGTTTAGTCGATAGACTTCACCATCGTCCTGCCCAACTATCCGGTGGCGAAAAACAGCGCGTCTCATTTGCCCGTGCGCTCGCCAACCGCCCAAAAATCATCTTTGCCGATGAACCTACTGCCAACTTAGACAGTCGCCAAAGCGACAATTTGATGAATTTGATTCAAGAACTACGCCGGGAATACCAAACTACTATCGCGATTGTGACACACCATGAAGGCTTAAAACAAAGTGCCGATCGCGTTATCCAGATGAAAGATGGAAGGATTGTTACTACATGAACAGAGATACGGTTCTTACACACTATAGAAAGGTAACCCTGGCTTCAACAATTGCCATATTATTTTTGCGCCTCACCCTACCAACGCCTACACCTGCCGAAGAAGATCCTGGCTTAACCGCGTTGCAACAACCCGACTTCCTGACAAGTGGGTTATACGGGGGCGGTCTGACCTTCATTGGGACAAGCCCGTATATTCAGTTTCAAGCACAACCGGATATTCCACTCGGAAAAATCAGTATCGGATTAGATTTAGTTGTACTCTATAACCCTTACGCAACAGACACCGGTACGCAATTCCTCGCCGAAGATGGTGAGTCATGGAATAGTCCAAGCACATGGTTAAGACTCATCCGGTACGTCAGTTACGCAGAACCTTACGACCCGTTTTACTTCCGTCTTGGGGAATTGGATTATCTAACAATTGGACACGGTTCGATTATGTCCGGTTATTCTAATTACGACCGGCGTGGATTACGCGTAAACCTCAGGAAATCCAATAACAGATACGGTGTTGAAACAATGGTGAATGATCTTGGGAATCCTTTAATCTTCGGGGGGCGATTGTTTTATCGACCATTTCTACGTTCAGAAAATAATAACGCTCTCACACAATTTGAAGATCAACCGGTTCCACGTTCAGAAAATAATAACTTTCTCACACGATTTGAACTCGGGGGTACCTATCTCACCGATATCGATCCAAATCCACAGGAGGTTGGAGAAGATCCGTTGATTGCCTTAGGCGTGGACGCAGGATTTCCGATTATTGAGAGAAGCACGTTTCGGTTTGATCTCTATAATGATTTTGCCGTGCTCAACACTTTATCCAAAGAACCGGAGGATATATCCGAAGAACCTGAAGAAGAACAGTTGGAAACTGAATCGACTGAGCAGGAACCCACAAGACGATTAGAAAGTGCCCCGATAGGTGGAGAAGCAGCCTCAGCAACAACAGAATTCACGTGGGGCAACGCCGTTGGTGTTGGATTTACTTTTACTAAAGCCATCTTCAAACTTGAGTACCGCGTCCTTAGCGAAGGATATATCCCTTCTGTCTTTGATTATACGTATGAGTCGGCAAAATCGCTGGCACCCGAGCCGGATATGCCCGATTTCTTGGATATCGAAACGAGCAATGAACAGAGACGCGGCTTCTTTTCACAATTCATCTGGAAGCCGGGGGAACACCTCCACTTCTTTGGAACATTTGAAGACTATAACAATAGCTCACCCAAATTTTATATGGTGGTGTCAGAATCGGGGTTAGTGCCGCGGCTTAGGATGCGGGCGCTCTATACAAAACGTGACATCGGTGAGGGAGATGAGACGAATTTCTTCGCAGATCTGTTTGATCTCAATGAAAAGTCGGCATTCCGTTTAGAGATTGGCTATGCAATTTATCCGCCGGTTGAAACCATTATTACCCGTGAGTACCGGTTCCGCCGTGTCGAAACAGCCGATGGAATCTCGCAGTTTGAACCGATTCATAAAACTTCATTCATGGTAGGCATCAGGACGGATTTTTAGTGTTATCTCTATCAAGGAGGTAGGCATCAATCCATCTCTCGTTCTATCTCCTCGGCAACAAATTTGTCAAGCATGATATCTCTTACATTAGCTGAAATAACTTTGCCTTCTCGATCAAGGAGAAACATTCTCGGAATACTACGGACACCATACTGTTGTGCCAAGGGACCCTCATACCGCTTGCCGTCAAAGATCTGTCGCCACGGCAACGGATTTTCCTCAATAAATTCGCGCAACACCGTCTCATCTACATCAAGACTTATCCCAATAATGTCAAAGTCTCTGTGATGATACTTCTCGTATACAGTTTCGAGTGTCGGTATCCTGTCGGTATACTGCGTTCTCCAGAAGTCAAGCAAAACAACTTTACCACGGTAGTTGGCGAGTGAAATAGGTTTTCCATCCAAATCAACAGCAGATGAGAAATCAGGCAAGACTTTATCCACCCATGCCAGTGTGGGATCAGCGTTCACCCGATACGCGTGTGCAAGTTCGGAGTTGCCTAACTTTTCGTGGATTTTAGCTAAACCGCTCCAAGCAGTTCGGTCATCCGGATTGTGCTTTAACCGATTTTTCAATACCAACTGTAACCTCTGAAAAACGGCTTGAACTTCTTCAGTATTCCCTAAGACCTCATGAATTTCAGCGAGCATCCGCGTGTTATTCCAATCGTCAGGTGTCAGTTTTAACTGTTCTTCAAAAACCTGTTGAATCTTGCCGAGCAGTGTAGTCCATCGTTCCCTTAGCGGGTGGTCATCTTCAAGCCGTTGATAAAAATCGTTAGGCCTTGATGTTACATATTCGTAATCATAACAGAAACGGTATACCCATTGTGACAAAGCAGGCTGCCCATTTTCCTGCACGTTCCGTTGGAAGCGAGATGTCACAATAGGTACTTGGGGTGCTTGATGCCGTTCAAAGAGTCTTTCGAGTGCGGTAACGGCTTCTTCGTGGAGATAATCAAAACCAGCCTTTTCAAAAGCCAGATAGCAGACTTCAACGTCGTTTGGCAGCAGCACTATTGCTTGCTCAACAACATCCCAGAAACCATCACGTGGTAGGTCCCACGGGCTTCCGGCGAGTACTATAGCCGCAAATTTTGCGGCGGCCCCATTGTCGGGGCTGCTTTCCAAGACCTTTTGGGCATGCTCATACAAATCCTCACGCAACGGCTCAGGAAAACTCGAGATGAACTCGTACCAAACAAAGTTGGGTGGGAGTGACGTTTTTCCATTAACAACGCCTGCATCAATTCTTGCCTTGAGATAGGCAGCCAACGCCGCCTGAAACTCGGGCACGCTCGCCCAGTAAGTTTGCAACTTGTCCCTGTCAGTGTGGTGCAGATCCGAGAACACATTCCAAACATCTTCGGTATTGTCTTTCACCATTTTATTCTCGGATTTTTGCGGTTCGCAAAACGATTTGTTCAAAAGAACCAGACAGAAGCAGAACACAATACCTAAAAGGATTATGTATACACAATTGGATTTCACTGCTTTACCTCAACTTTGATCTCCTCGTCCTCAACAATCAACGGATAAGTCCTGATGCGGAGACGTGGGTCAGTTTGGCATTCTCCAGTTTCTGTATTATAAGCGTAGCCGTGGACGGGGCACACAGCAATACCGTCCCGAATTCTACCTCTACCAAGTGAACCCATGGCGTGCGGACAGGTGTTGTCCACAGCACAGAATTTACCATTTTCATTGAAGATCGCAACTCGTCTTCCATTGACGGTAAAAGCCTTTCCGCGACCTTCTCGTATGGCTTTCGTTTTCGTGACTGTAGTGTAATCAGACATTTTTTACTCCTTGACGCTTCCTAAAGTAATCCCTTGTACAAATTCGCGCTGCATCGCTAAAAAGAGAATAACAATCGGCATCAGCGACAGCAGTGTGCCAGCCATCAGCATACCGTAATCTTGACGATAGATACCGACGAGATTTGCTAAACCGATGGGCAGTGTATATTTCGCTTCATCTCGCAAAATGATGAGAGGCCAGAGATAACCGTTCCATGAACCTAAAAACGAATAGATCGTTAGCGCGCCGAGTGCCGGTTTGATGATAGGCAGCACTATCCGATAGTAGATACCGAACTCCGAGCACCCATCAATACGCGCCGCATCAAGCAGCTCCGACGGAATCGTGACGATAAATTGACGCATCAAAAATACGCCGAACGCCCCAACTGAAAATGGGATGATAATCGCCTTATAACTATTCAGCCATCCGATGTCGTACATCAATCCAAACAGAGGCACAAGCAACACCTGAAAAGGCACCATCATGGAGGCGAGGAGAATCCCGAACAGGATTTTCTGACCGCGGAATTGATACTTCGCAAACGCATAACCGCCGAGGGAGCAGAAAAACAGCGTAAGAAGCGTTGACGCGGTGGCGATGAAAATACTGTTGATAAAGTAGCGGTTATATGGGACTGTCTTCCACAGATTCCGATAGTTTGAAGTTAACTTATCCCAGACGATTGACAGGTAAGACGGTTGATGAATTGTTAATTGGAGAGACAATTGCGGTTCTGTTCCTATCTCTACCGGAGGCTGGACTGCGTCATCCGTTTTCACTTGCTGCATCGTAATGTGCGATGATTCCAATTCACCAGGGATGCCGTGCAGTCGCCAGACCGCGTCTTTCCACAACGCACTCTCCAAAACGAAAGATCGTGTCGGTTGATATGTAATTCTATTGGTATTGTCCGTAGCCTCTCCAGATTGCAGAACAGACACGGTTAAGGAGAGTCGGTGGTACGAGGCATCTCCGCGGACAGGCAACGTGAGTCGCCGAATCCGCTCAATTGGGACAGGCGAAGGAACAGCAGCTGTTATATGAAGCGTGTCGCTGTCTTGAAAATTGTAGGATAGACTCGCAACAGTCTGCGTATCTTCGGAGGGACGCATGCGTGTACTCGTCTCTGATGCTGTTTCCCATTTCACGGTTTCAATTGACGTACGATTAAAGTCAATATCTTCTATCTGGAGTGTTCCAATTCCAACTTCACGGTACACAGACCCCCAGATCGTGTCAACGATTTCTGGAATAACTGCGTCCTGCACCGCAGTAGCGACGGATTCTGTTGTTTCATGCCATATCTCGTCTGGCAAAGTCGTGACCAACTGTTGCCATAAGCCTTCTATCATTTCCGTCTGTAATTGCTCGGATGGGACGTAATTGGAAAATTGTCTGTTTGCTGCGATGTGTGCTCGCGCCTTCGTCCAGATTGCTTGTGTAAGTTCAGGTTGTAGTTCATTCCATTTTGTTTTATCTACTGTTATCGGTTTCTCAATCTTTGGATATGCGTCTTCAATAATATAAGGCGATGATGCAACACGTGGGGGGAAGCTGGGAAACCACTGTATAGGAACGGCAAAAATCTCATTTGCAGTTTTAAAAGAGGAAGTCAACAACCATAGCAGA
This sequence comes from Candidatus Poribacteria bacterium, assembly GCA_026706025.1. Classification (NCBI taxonomy): domain Bacteria; phylum Candidatus Poribacteria; species Candidatus Poribacteria bacterium. Next base: position 52,600 of record JAPOZO010000043.1, on the reverse strand, counting down.
GGTATCATCGTGCAGAAAGCTGCAGCCACTAAAAGGAGGTAACCCGTCCCTCTAAAGATTTTTGTTTCAACACGTTGACCTTTCCTATGCTGGTTCATCTTGTAATCCTAATTCGGATAGTTCTACGGTGCGCGCCCGTTGGATATCATCCTGATATTTGAAAACACACCCAAGCGTCTCTGCAACGACATCCGCATCCAATTGCCCTTTGCCGAGTGCAATGAGTGCCAATGCCCAATCCAGTGTTTCAGCGACTCCCGGCTTTTTATAGTAATCTCCCTGCCGCCAGAGTTGCATGATCCGGCATAATTGTTGTGCGAGATGTTCATCAATCTGCGGCAGTTTCGTCTGAACAATCGCCAATTCCTTTTCAATGGTAGGGTAGTCAATCCACTGATAGAGACAACGCCGTTTGAGTGCTTCGTGAACCTCTCGTGTGCGGTTTGAGGTTAGCACGACGTATGGAATATGTTTCGCTTGGATTGTCCCGATTTCGGGAATGGTAATCTGGAAATCGGATAGGATTTCGAGCAGGAACGCCTCGAATTCGCTGTCGCTTCTGTCAACCTCGTCAATGAGCAAGACTGGCGGTACATCGCCATCGCTTTGGATCGCTTCAAGGAGGGGGCGTTTCAGCAGAAATGTCTCGCTAAAGAGATCGGTGCCGATATCTTCTTTCTCGCGACCGCGGGCTTCATCAATACGGAGTTGCAAAATTTGACGCGTGTAGTTCCATTCGTACAATGCGCTGTTTGCGTCTAACCCCTCATAACACTGCAATCGGATGAGTTTCGCACCTGTAGAATCCGCAAGTACTTTAGCGACTTCTGTTTTACCGACACCCGGTTCGCCTTCAAGAAAAATAGGTTTTTTCAGGTGATGTGCAAGATAGAGCGTTGTCGCTAAACCCTTATCTGCAATGTACGCGTGTTTCTCACAAGCGTTTTGAACGTTTTCGATGGATGTAAACATTGTGTAAAGTGTAATAGACTCCGTTTGATATTGACAAATTTTGGATGTATTATACCGAACTTACGTTATTCAAACAGTTGTGCCACGGGACAGGTAAACCCTGGTACGACATTCTCGCCCGTTAACGTGGCTTCGTGCGTAAGTATCTCAATGTCGCTTTCAGAACGATACACCGTCACCGTTTTAGCAACAGGATCAAGTACCCAGACGAGGCGGGTCCCCGCATCCAGATAGTCGAACACTTTTCGGACAATACGGTAGTGGACATCTGTCGGAGAGATCACTTCAATCGCCAGATCGGGCGGGATCGGGAACGTTTTATCTTCGTCAACATCCAGGCGGTCAGTTGAAACGAAAGCCACATCCGGTTTCATCATGCGTTCGCCAACCTGAAATATTGTTTCTGCTGTATACAATTCCCCCAGCCTATTTTCGTAGACATGTGAGGACAGATGCCATATGACCTTTGCGCTGATCTTACCGTGTCTTCTCGTTGCTGGTGACATCGGTATTAGTTCTCCTTTCGCGTATTCATAGCCTGGGACATCGTTCTCAAGAAATTCTTCCGCTGTCATCGTCGTGGGAATCGGTAGGTGCCTTTCTGGCGGTGACTTCAGGACTAATTTGCCATCAATGTATTCATAGCCTGGGACATCGTTCTCAAGAAATTCTTCCAATGTCGCGGTGGTAGGTATTGATTCGGGAATTTCTGGTGCGTCTTTGCGAGATTCTTTCATGTTTCTTTCTCCGTCGTGTGTTTACGTGGCAACCTTTCAATTTTCCTTCAGGGCACGCTCATAATCTTCGCGGTAATCAATATCCCGCAGCACGTTATCTGTATCTACGGTAACATAATGAATATCATCACCATACTTTTTAAAAAGCGTTCGCACACCGCCGCTTTCCGAAGTGAGTGCCAGAATATCGCGGGCATATTTCTGGTTAAAGATGACCGGATGACCACGCTTATAATTATAACTCGGTAAGGCGATTCCCTTCTCTGTTTGCCGATATGCATCAACAACTTGATCAATCAGGGCAGATGTGATAAAGGGTTGGTCTACGAGCATGAGCGCGAATGCATCGCTTGATTCAAGTGCCCGGACGCCTATTTGTGCAGAGGTTAACATACCCTCGCGATAATCAGGGTTAAAAACGGTATTGATCGGACGTGTCCCTAATTGTTCTTGAACCTCTGATGCGCGATGTCCCACGACAACGATCACTTCATCAAACTTGGCACCGAGCATATTGTCCACTACGGTTTCAACGATAGTGCTTTCCGCAAAAGGGAGCAGCTGCTTCGGTTCCCCCATCCGAGTGGAGAGTCCTGCTGCAAGGAGAATTCCAGATATGAACGGGAACGACGTACGCCTCATGGTTTAATACCGAATGCCGAAAGTCTTATATTCGCCTGTGAAGGGACGCTCGTCAACATGAAGCAAATCCACTCTCGCAAAGCGCGGTCCCTTCTTTAGCAAAGCGACTAACGCATCCAACTGCGACTTATTACCCTCTGCGATGACTTCAACCTGACCGTTGGGTAAATTCTTAGCATAGCCGTTGATACCGAGTTGCTTAGCATTCATCTGTGTGAAATTGCGGAATCCCACGCCTTGAACCTTCCCACTGATTAGCACAAACAGTTGCATTTTCCGGTTAACCTCAATTGTGAGTGTGACAGGTGTCCCAAGTTTTGGCAGCAAGGCATCGTTCTTTTTATAGATATTCTCCTCTTCCGATTCGAGAAGCGGATTTTGGAAGAGCGCGCTTGCATCAAACCGCTTTAAGGCGACAAGGTCATTACTCATAAATGCTTGCGGTATCATCGCATCCTCGTCATCACTATCCAAGTCTGCGACTACGCGCGAACCGGAATAGATCCAAGCGACCTGTTGCATCGGCTTTTCGGTTTTCACATTGAAAATTAAATCTTCGGCACGGACTTTCTTCGCTTTGTCACCGATCTTCCATTCAGCATAGATAAGAAACTCGGTCCCTTTTGCTGGTGTCGGTTCATCTTTTTCTTCATCATAGCCGGGAGGCGTACCTACCGCAACACCGAGTTTTTCGAGCGCATCGTAAATTTCTTTCGCTGTCGCATCAACGACAATAATGCTCTCATATTCCTTGCCGTTGCGTCCACAAACAAGGTATTCAACGGCTCCTTTCAAATGTGAATCGTATTCACCGAGGGCTTCAGAAATCTTACCCTTTAGAACGAGCTTTTTTTCTTCTTCCTTGACCTGAAGATGCCCATCTGCCCATGCAGTACTCAATAACGCGATAAGATATACGCCGATGTAGACGACTATTTTCACCTGCCAAGTGTAGGTTTTTACTTTGCTCATGAGATGACTCCTTTTTTAGCAGCTATCAGCTGCTGGCAAATTGTTGTGCCTGCTGCTGAGGCTTTATTCTCCAAAAACTGTTATAACTGACTGCCGACTGCTGATGGCTGATGGCTCTTAAAAAGTATACCGCAATCCGTTAAAAATTTCCACATCATGTTTACGAATACCGGTTGGTGGTTCATTATCGTATCGGAAATTTATCCAAAGCGGGAACGCTAATTTCGCTGTCAGGCGGAATGTTAGGCTTCCCTCAAAAAGAACGCGATAATCTCGGAAACGCCGCGTATGGACCTGGTAGTACCCCGTCGCGCTTGTTGTAATCCGTTCATCCAACTGTCCAGTCCAATTGATATAGTTGGTTGACCGAATAAGGTGGGTTGTAATTTCGCCAATATTTGTGTCATTGATGCGTTCGTGTTCCCACATCGCACCGATACCGAGATAGAGATTAAATTTGGGACTTAGTGGATGCAAGGCGAATCGAACGCCACCACCTGCTAAATTTCGATCACTTAATCGGATAGATTCGTTGAATTGTTTCTGAATAAAGGATTCAAAAAGGATGTGTTGCCTCAAGTTTCGGATAATACGCGCATGTGCCATGCCCTTATTGATGAAAAATGCCCTACCTTTTCTTCCCTGCTGGAGGCTCCCAAAAATAAAGCCGTGATACGTCTTTGACAGATAATCCGAACGAAATCGGGTGCGTGCAGTAAGTAGATCTGTATTGCCAGTACGATAAGTCAAATCCAAGTTGATACTGTTATACCAACCCGGATCCAATCGCATCTGTCGTATTGTTTCACCGGTGAAGATATTCACCTGTGCCGCGAGCGGGGCAGAAAAAATAGTGAGTAAAAGGAGACAAGTGCCGATGACCTGTTTATGTTTGCCCTGGCTTGGAAAATGGGTTGGACAAAATCGTTTTGTAGTGCTAAAATCGCTAAAGGAAATATGAAACACAAGAACCCATCCTATAGAAAGGCAGAAAATGCAACGAATCCTTATAGACACAGATCCGGGGGTAGATGACGCTTTTGCTATCTTTCTCGCGATGCACTCACCTGAATTACGCGTAGAGGCGATAACGACTGTCTGCGGGAATGTCCCTGTCGCGCAAGCGACAGAAAACCTACTCACAATTCTTGGCGTGCTTGACCTCGATGAGTTTCCCATTATTGCCCAAGGCGAGGCGGAACCGCTTGCCAAATCCCTCGTGACAGCAGCACACGTCCACGGTGAAGACGGCTTGGGCAATACCAACCAATTACGCAGTGCTAATGGCAGCCTGCTGTATCCTCCCGCCAACACTGAGGTTTCATCAATGGCAGGTGTTGATCTCATTCTTGAGATGGCAGCCCGCTATCCAGATGAACTGGTTATTGTGACGCTGGGTCCATTGACAAACATCGCAAAAGCAATCCGTAAAGATGCCGCCAAAATGCAACGACTTCAGAAGATTATTGTCATGGGTGGCGTGTTTGAAGCATACGGCAACGTCACATTAACGTCGGAATTCAACATCTTTGTTGATCCACATGCAGCCGATGAAGTTTTCCATTTCGGTGTGCCTGTCCATATCGCGCCACTTGACGCAACGCATCAAGTTATTTTGACAGGTGAACGGTTGCACGCCGAAGTCGATAAACGAGACAGTCCGATTTTGCGTTTCCTCAAGGATTCCACACACGCCTGTATGGAATTTTATCGTCAACACGTCGGATTTTGGGGCTTCCATATCCACGATGCGCTCCCAATTGGCATGCTCACACATCCAGACTACTTTGAGAGCGTTGATGCCTATGTACAGGTCGAAACCGCTGGCACTTTGACAAACGGCATGACAATTGCCGATCTACGACGAGAACGCCAACCTTCCAATCCGAACGCGCAAGTCTGTGTTAAGGTCGCTGCTGAAGCGTTTTTGGATACATTTTTTGGTCGGCTTCAGTGAAATGGGAGGGTCTCATATCGTCAATGGAAAATTTCGGAAACCTACAATCTGCGTCAAAGGTGTTGCCTTCAAAAATTGCGCCTCGATTTGTCTCACCGCGGACTAACACTGCCTTTCCATCCGTTTGAAAACAGTTGTTGTAAAAACGGATGTTACGAATCCCTTCGCTTATACAGTCAACCGCAGCGGGGTTACCATCAGCAGATTGTGTCGTGTAGATACTATTCGCATAAAACGCTGTGTCCGTGATGCCACCGTTCGCACCTGTAGACCAGAGGTGGATGCCGCCATAACGATTCCGTCTGCCGTCGTTCACACTTAGGTTATAGCGGAGGACGTTACCGTAAAACGGACGCGCACCCTCAAACTGTGCCAGTAGATACCCGGCACCATCGTTGTTGTGGGAATAGTTATACTGAACGACTGAATTCGTCACACCCCCATCGAGATCAAATCCCGCACCATCTTTACTGCTGCCCGTTCGGTTGTGATGAGATTCGTTGAATTGAATCACAACACGGTTGGCATCCCAAGCCCATATACCGACGGGACCACCGCCTTCGTAATCGTTTAAATTTCCGTTTTCGTAGGCGCGACAGTGCTCAATAATTGCGCCGTCCACTTGTGCGAGAATGATACCGCTTCCCGAATGGCTCCCCTTGCTCGGGATACCCGCATTCCTATAGGCACTACAGCTGCCGATATAAAAATCAGTGTGCGCGTAACCCTTTTGATCTGGATTCCAGGCACCGATGCAGCTAATACCCGCGTCGCCGTTGTCGTGGCTCGTGGTGTTTGTAATTTTGACATCACGGAACCCGCTCCAGCTCATATCGGTCGGTTGTGCGACAAGGCTAATCCCGGAATACTTAAAACCACTGACATCTACCCGATGTATCCGAATATCTTCAAGTTTCGTGCTTCCGGGTAGCGTATTGATGAACAGGATGCCAGAAGTAGTATTCTTCGATGCCCCAGTGCCGACAAAATTGAGATTGACGAGGTGCACACCGCCTCTGTTTTTCGCTATGAAACCGGCACCGAAGCCTGCGTCAATTGTCGCACTGCCCGACCCGTAAGAACCTATTGTCACGGCAGATGGTGTGTGCCTGCTATTTTGCCGAACACTCGTAAGATAGAGGGTCCCGACGAAAGTCTGGTCGGCTCGAAACCAAACTGAATCACCGGGTAACAACTGCGCACCGTTCACTCGGTCAATACTTCGCCACGGGCGTGTTTCGGATGAACCGGTGTTTGAATCGTCCCCGAGTAAACTGACATAATAATCCATTGGAACTGCTTAAAAGATATTCGCGCCGCCAAGTGGATGGTTCGGGATATAACGGAGTTCGCTATAAGGATCGCGCTGAAGCATCAGCGGGACTTCCAATTTGGGGAGTTTCATATCCGCCAATTTAACACGTTGATCGGGTGTAAGTCCTGCTGCAACCTCCTCAATGATCTCTTTAATTTCTTTGAGGTAGATGTCACGCTGCCTCAGAAATTTTCGTGCCTCCTCCCGAAATTCATATAGATCCCGCCGCGTCCGTGTGTCCGTGAATCTGTCTTCATATCGACCGTATTGTCGTTGTGTTATACCGGCACGAAACACCTGATAATCTGCTTCTAACTGTTTCTTCTCAAAATCGTAATCCTCGACAATATCACGGATAAGTTTCAGTTTCGGGTGGATTGTCTCCTGCTGTGCTGTTGTGAGTTGCAATGCAGCAGAACTTTTGGAAACATCAATCAGCTTCAGCCCTCCACATGCTTGCAGAAGACTACAGAGGAGTAAAATGAGGAGCAACCGTCCGTTTCCCATGATCAATTCTCCATTTAGAAAACAGTCTGTTTACGAAGCACTCCCGCCGGGCCACGTTTCCATCATCTCCACCCATTGCTCTGGACCACAATCGTCCAAATCGTATAACTCGCCATATTTTGAGCGCAGATACGCCATATAGGGTTTAATAGAAAGTGGACTTCCAGTTGCGCGTTCAACGATTTCTGGGGCGGTATACTTCGATCCATGTTGATAAAGATTCTTTTGCAACCAATTGTGCAGTGTACTAAACTTGCCTTGCCTCTTAATTTCAGTAGGAATTTCAGGATGCGCCTTGAAAGCAGACGCGTAAAATTGCGCGCCTAAGATGTTGCCGAGTGTATAGCCTTGAAATGAACCGCCAATCAATCCAAAATACCAGTGAACATCTTGTAAAACGCCGTCTTTGTCATCCGGTGGTACGATGCCGAAATCCGCTGCAAACCGTTCACGCCATACGTTCGGTAGATCACGAATCTCCAGATTCCCTTCCAGCATAGCCAACTCCAGATCGAAACGCAACATGACGTGCAGATTGTATGTTACCTCATCTGCGTTTGTACGGATGAGAGAGCGTTCCACCTTATTGATTGCACGGTTGAATGTATCCTTGGGCACAGAACCGAGCTGCTCAGGAAAGACGCTTTGGAGTTTCGGATAGTAGTGATACCAAAACCCTCGGCTGCGTCCGACTAAATTTTCCCAAAGCCGCGACTGACTTTCGTGGACCCCAGAGGAAGTTCCGCGAGCGAGGGGTGTCCCTTCATAATCCATACGGATACCTTGTTCATAAAGGGCGTGTCCGGTCTCGTGCAACGTGCTGAACAACGCATCACCGAGGAAATTCTCTTTCGTCCGGGTTGTAATCCTCACGTCGCCGAGTGAGAACTTCGTCATAAACGGGTGGTGTGTCTTATCCTGTCGTCCCCGATTCAGGTCGTAGCCGAACTGCTGAGCGATTTCCAAACCGAACGCGAGTTGTTGCTCTTCAGGAAAATGTTGGTGCAAACACGAATCGTCAGCAGCATCCTGTGATGTGATAGCGGAAACAATCGGCACAAGTTCTTGGCGCAATTCGGCAAAGACGCGACTCACATCCGCCGCTTTCATCCCGTAATCGCTTGACTCAATAAGTGGATCCGCGATGTGATCATAACCCGGGAAGAAGTTAGCAGCCTGCCTGCTATATTCCAATGTTTTTTCCAAATACGGTCGCACCCGCTCAAAGTCGTTTGCCGGGCGCGCCTCTGTCCATACTTGGTAAGATTCAGAAGTGTGATTCGCCACCTCCGCCGTGAATTCTGCCGGTATTTTAATAGCGCGTTCATACTTTCGTCGAGCGACACGGAGGAGACTTGCTGCGTCAGAGTCGTATGCGAGACTTTTTTCGTAAGGTTCAAGCGCGTCAAGCAATTTTCCGATAGCCGGATCTGTAAATTTCTCGTGCGCCAATCGTCCGAGGGTCGCAGTTTGGCGTGCCCGTGCGGTTGCACCACCGGCGGGCATATAGGTGGATTGATCCCAATAAAGGAGTCCGGCAGCGGACGATATATCATTCACCTCAAGGAGACGGTTTTTGAGTTCTTGAAACTTGGTTTCCACAATATGATTCCTCTTTTGTAACTTAGTGTTGACTGGCGTGGTAGGCTCGTATTTTATGTTGCCATTGAAAGAAGGATTAACAATTCGTGTTGTCGTTGCTGCATACGTGTATAGCGGTGGCTGTTACTTTCTAATTTACTACAATCTGGCTTAAAAATCAAACCAATTTTGGAACTGTGCTAATACTGTTTCTAATATATTATACCATTTCTGAAAGTAAATATCGCATGTGTAACTTTTCTGAAAGGGTCCCGGTGGCACAAACTCTCACTGTGAGGCAAGTTTATGCCACATGCACATTGAAAGGTATTCGACTATAAATGGTATTATACAAAAAGATACTCTTAGCACGACACTCGCTTGATAACAAATTACAAAAATTCCGAATTTTGTCTTATTTTCGTAACAATTAGGTGTTATAATTTACAACAGAATCCAGTAGGAAAGGCAGATTGATGCAAAAAGAGGGTCGGGTAAGTTACACGCTTATATGTATTTTGGGGATTTTAGCATGTGGTTTTGCTATCAGTGGATGTTCTCCTAATGGCGGAAGCACTGTGAGTAAAGACGCAACGCAAGACACCATCAAGAACAAAGGCTCAGATACGATGGTGAACTTGGCACAAGCGTGGGCAGAGATATACACGGGTATCACCAGGACAGCGTCAGTGGAGGTGTCAGGTGGTGGCTCTGGTACAGGTGTTGCCGCGCTTATTAATGGCACCGTAGATATTGCAAACTGCAGTCGTCAAATCAAACCCAAAGAGTTAGAACAAGCGACGCAAAATACCAGTAAAGTGCCACAAGAATTTATTGTCGGATACGATGCGCTCGCGGTCTATGTCCACCACGATACGCCTCTTGATAAAATTACGATTCCCCAACTCGCGGAAATATATGGTGAAGATGGTAAAATAACCCAATGGAGCGACCTCGGCATTACACATGAAAATTGTCCGAGCGACAAAATTATTCGTATTAGTCGGCAATCTAATTCTGGTACCTACTTCTATTTTCGGGAAGCATTGCTCGGAAAGACCCGTGATTTTGAACTCGGCTCTTTGGATTTACACGGTTCTAAAGACGTGGTAGAAGTCATTGGGCGAACGCCTTGTGCTATCGGCTATAGTGGTATGGGATACGCAACTTCACATGTAAAAATGTTAGAAATTGCAACGACACCCGGCGGACGCTACTACGCGCCAAATCTTGAGAATGTCCTCGCCAAAACCTACCCCATCGCGCGTCCACTATATATGTATTCCCTCGGTGAACCCACGGGTGAGGTAAAGAAATATCTTGATTGGATTTTGTCAGCGGAAGGTCAAAAAATCGTGGAAAAACTCGGCTTTGTCCCGTTAACGAGCAACTGAAAAATATGAATATCCTGCGAAAAAAAAGCACAGCAAATTTGCCGTTTTCCGAAACCGTAATAGAACTATTCATCCGCTTATGTGGGATTAGTTCTATTATTTTTGTCTTTGGTATATTCTTCTTCGTGTTTCGAGAGGGCGCAGGTTTTCTTTTTGATGGATTAAACTTAGGACAATTCCTGACAAGCCCTGAATGGTACCCGACCTCGCTGAGTAACAAGAGGTATGGCACCCTCGCCTTGATTTTGGGGACGTTCAGTGTAACCGCTTTAGCGATGTGTATTGCTGTGCCTTTTGGACTCGGCGCAGCGATCTTTGTGTCGGAGTTCTGCAGCCCAAAACTAAGAGAGGCCTTTAAGGTTATCATCGAATTGCTCGCCGCGATCCCTTCTGTTGTATGGGGATTTATCGGATTGACGCTGATGAATCAGTTAATTATCACTGTGTTCAAAGCCCCGATCGGCTTAACGATGTTGAACGGCAGTATCATGTTGGCGTTGATGAGTGTTCCTATCATCGTTTCTATAGCAGAAGATGCACTCAAGGCTGTCCCCGACTCCTATCGTGAAGCGGCAGAAGCACTCGGAGCAACTCGATGGCAAGTGGTCTACCGCGTACTACTACCCGCAGCAAAGAATGGGTTATTGGCAGCCGTGCTGCTCGGTGCTGCTCGCTCTATCGGTGAAACCATGGCAGTTCTCATGGCGACAGGACACTCCGTTAACATTCCATCTGGACCCCTCTCATGGATTCGTACACTCACAGCAACAATCGCCGCGGAACTTGGCGAAGTCGCAAGAGGCGACGAACATTATCAGGTCCTTTTCATCATCGGCATTCTGCTCTTTACCATCACGTTTGTAGTGAACCTCATCGCTGATTTAGTCATCAAAGGTATCCGCCAAGAGTAATACTATTATTTTAGCCAGCAATTTTTGGGCATGGCTCGCACGCCAAAACTCGCTGTTATAAAGCCTCAAGGATCATACGGAAATATGAACACCGATATGCAGGTATCGCCAGAAACAATGTTCACAGAAACAGAAATTGGCAGACAAAAACGACGGATAGAAAACGTAATGCGGATTTTCTTCCTCGTGATGACGAGTCTGATGATTATTCCGCTGCTTCTCATTGTGGGTTATCTCCTCTACAAGGCACTCCCTGTACTTTCGCTTGAATTCCTTTTTGCGAATCCGAAGGATAACATGCGTGCAGGCGGGATCTGGGCACCTTTTCTTGGCACAATTTACTTGGTCGTCGTCTCTCTATTGGTATCCGCCCCCATTGGTGTGTTCGCGGCGGTCTATCTCAACGAGTATGCCCGTGAGAGTTGGTTTACGCGTATCACGAACTTGGCTGTCGTCAACCTTGCCGGTGTGCCGAGCATCGTCCATGCCTTGTTCGGTGTCGGGGCATTTGTGCTCTTTGCGGGGTTGGGTGAATCGATCTTAGCAGCGTCGCTCACATTGGCAATTATGACGCTCCCTGTTATCATTGCGAGTACCACGGAGGCTTTAAAAGCCGTGCCGATGTCGTTCCGGGAAGCGTGTTGGAACCTCGGGGCGACGCGATGGCAAACCATCCGTCGTATTGTCATTCCAAACTCAATCAGTGGTATTTTGACAGGTGTGATTCTGCAGGTGTCGCGCGCAGCAGGTGAAACAGCCCCAATTATGTTTACCGGGGCTGTCTTTTATAAAGCTATTGCCGAAGGAAACCTTTTCGCCTATAATATAACAGAACAGTGTATGGCACTATCACTCCATCTCTTCACGATTTCAACACAGGTTCCTGATGTTACGGAAGGCATCCCTTATGGAACTGCGGTGGTACTTGTCAGTAGTGTGTTACTCATCAACGCCGCAGCGATTGTGCTAAGGATTTATCTCCGAACTCGGAAGAAGTGGTAGGTACGAAGGTCTATGATCACAACTCCCTATAATAGAGTTGGACTTGCCTACCGCTAAGGGTAAGGCGGTTCACTGATTACGACGCTTATAGGAAGGAAGGTTCATGGAGAAAAAAGAAAGATTACGAACAATTGTTGAAGGAAGTGTATTTACCGGAATCATCCAATTCCTGATTCTCGCTTCTGCTGTTGTCTTTGTGATTGAATCCGATAGGCAGCAATTGGAGGTGGATCCTTATGCAACCCATTTTATTGTTTTAGACGTGGTTTTTCTGGTACTGTTTTCGATAGAATATGCCCTGCGCGTCTATATTGAACGAAAAAAACGGGATTTCGTTTTTAGTTTCTATGGTCTAATTGACCTGGTCGCCATTTTACCATCTCTGTTCCTCGTGCCGGGGTTTCGCGTATTACGGATACTTCGGTTCTTGCGAATTTTCAGAATATTTAAGGCGACGCGGTTTATTTTAGCCGTAGATCGGCTCGGAGCGGCACTACGTGAAATTCAACAGGAGCTTTTAGCACTGGTAATCTTATCGTTGATGTTTGTATACCTCGCTGCATGCGGCATCCACTACTTTGAAAGAGAGGTGCAACCTGAAAAATTCGGCTCCATCCTTGATTCAATGTGGTGGTCTGTCGTGACATTAACCACAATTGGTTATGGAGATGTCTATCCGACAACCTCTGGTGGGAGGATTTTCACCGCTCTCGTTGCGCTTGTCGGGGTAGGCTTAATAGCAATTCCGTCTGGCTTGTTGGCTTCGGCATTAACAGAAGCGCGAGTGGAACGCGAAAAATCAGAAGAGCGTGAGGTAGAAAATGAAGAACGGGAAGATTAGGCAAACGAGGAGAACGTGGAAAATAAAATAGAGATTTCCGACCTACAGGTGCATTATGGAGACAAGCCTGCGCTGAACGGAATTTCCTTTGATGTTCGTCCAAATGAGATTCTCGGTATCATTGGTCCGGCGCAGTCCGGTAAAACGACGCTCCTAAAAGTCATCAACAGAACCTTGGAATTCACACCGGAGGCGACGGTGCAAGGTTCTGTGAAATTGGATGGCGTGGATATCGATACAATTGGCGACGTGTATGAATTGCGCCGACGCATCGGTATGGTCCTGCCTTTGCCAGTTGGTTTACCGCTCTCAATATACGATAACGTCGCTTTCGCGCCGCGGACAGCAGGGCTTCGCACGAAATCTGAATTGGATGAAATCGTTGAACGCTGTCTACAGCAAGCAGCACTCTGGGACGAAGTGAAAGACCGTTTGGATACGCTCGGCACCAAATTGTCAGGTGGACAACAACAACGACTGACAATCGCTCGTGCACTTTCACATCAACCAGAAATTCTGTGCCTCGACGAATTTTCTATCGCTATTGATCCTGTCACAACGATGCGTATTGAAGAAGTACTCAAGACTTTACAGACAGAAATGACAATTTTGCTCGTTACGAATTTGGTGCAACAGGCAAAACGGTTAGCGAACCGCACCGCCTTTTTTCTTAACGGTGATCTTATTGAGATTGACACAACAGATGTAATCTTTTCCGATAATCCGACAAATCAAGCGACTTATGACTACGTCAATGGCACCTTTGGATAAATCATTTAGAAAATCCGGCAGGCACGCTGCGAAGAAATACTTTGACGGCTACAGTAGATTTTACGATTAACGAGACACCATAACTTCATCAAAGGGCGTCTCCTAATAAATGTTTACTTATTTTTAGATTTCACTATAATAGCAATATGGATTCGCAAACTACGCCCATAAATCATAGCATTGAAACCGAAAATCTCAGTCTTTGGTATGGTGATTTTCAGGCACTCATTGATGTCAACGTGAAAATACCAGACGGGCAGATAACGTCCCTTATCGGACCTTCTGGATGTGGAAAAACAACGCTATTGCGCTGTTTTAATCGCGTCAATGAACGTTACGGGAACGTTACCACACAAGGAAAGATTGAGGTCCTCGGGAAAAACATCTATGATCCAGATGTCTCTCTACCTGAACTCAGAAAAGCGGTTGGTATGGTATTCCAAAGACCAAACCCATTGCCGATCTCGGTTTATGAGAATGTTTTGTTCGGGTTACGTATCCACTCCCCGATGCGTAGCATCACGCGGACAGAATCAGAGGAGATTGTAGAAGAAGCACTCACCTCCGTTTTTCTTTGGGAGGATCTAAAAGACAAATTAAAGACACGGGCGACATCGCTCCAGTTGGAACAGCAACAAAAACTCTGTATTGCACGCCTATTGCCACTTAAACCCAAAATTATTCTGATGGATGAACCCTGCTCCGCATTGGACGCAAAGGGCACACGGGCGGTTGAAGAATTGATGGAAATCCTCGCGGGGACATATACATTTCTAATTGTGACGCATAACATGGCACAGGCTCGGCGCGTCAGTAAAGAATGTATTTTTATGTTCCTCGGTGAACTTATTGAGCACAGAGAGACGCAAGCACTGTTTGAAGACCCAGTACACGAAAAAACCGCCGATTATGTACAGATGCGGTACGGTTAAGAAAAATCCATAAACCGTCTGAGTGCAGGTATTACGCGCGCTGCAGTCTCAGCAAAATTACGGAATATTGTTCACCTTGTTAGATTAGCGGAATGAATCTTTACGAGAAGCTTTCACACTATGAATGCCATGTCTATTCTGCTTAACGATCTCTATATTCTTCTTTCAGTTAGCCTTTTGGCAGTTTTATTTGGGATGGTATGCGCATTCTACTTAGAAGAGTGGCTCCCAAAAACCAATTGGATTCGGCGTTCGGTTGAAAGTTTAGTCACTATTTTGACTGGTATTCCTTCGCTTTTATACGGAATCCTGGCAATCGGTTTTTTCTTTGCTTACGCTGGTGCTCTCAAAGCGACCGGGATTTTCCCGTTACCTCAGAACGCTGAGGCAATACCTGTTCAGCGCGGTACCACACTCTTTTACACTGGATCGTTAACCTTTATATTTATGGTAATGCCGGTGACAATTAAAACAACACAAAGTGCGCTCCGCTCGGTCGTACCGCCTATCCGTGAAGCGGCTTACGCACTTGGAGCGAGTCAGTGGCAAGTCCTAACAAGACAAGTTGTACCGCTCGCCTTCACCCAAATACTCGCTGGTGGCTGCCGAGCCATGTCGCGCGCCTTTGCTACCGCAGCGTTGTTGGTTGGTATCTACACATGGCATTACACAACTGAACTCGGAGAAGTGTCCAGTAGGTTTATGTTATTTTTAAGTATAACACTGTTCTTGAGTATTTTCTCCAGCACCCTTGAAATGTACAATCCCTACTCAGTGCAACATAGTTAACTACGGAGGCGCGAATTCCTAATCCGCTCGCGATACCAAGATGCTGAGTGAAAAAGAGCAATCTATTTTGAGTATCCGTAATCTAAATATCTGGTACGGCGACAAGCAGATTCTGAGTACGCTCTCTTTTGATGTCCAGCAGAAACAGGTAACTGCGTTTATTGGCCCTGCGAACTGTGGTAAAAGCACGCTTATCCGATGTCTCAATCGATTAAATGACTTTACGCCGAATTTCAGGTCCTCTGGCGAGATATTTTTTAAAGGCAATCTCTTGGACGCTTCAACAGATACCACCGCACTTCGGAAACAGATCGGAATGGTATTTCGAAAACCGACACTGTTCCAGTGTTCTATTTATGAAAATGTAGCCTATGGTGCTCGGATTTCGGGCGTAAACCAGTCAGAACACCTTGATACCATTGTTGAGGAAAATCTACGAAAAACAGGGCTTTGGGGGGAAGTTGAAGACAACTTGAATGAAACGCCAGAACACCTCTCTACGGGACAACAGCAACTTCTCTGTATTTCACGTGCCTTGGCGGTTGCTCCCGAAGTTTTGATATTTGATGAACCGTGTGGAGAACTGGATCCCATAGAAACCGTCAAAATTGAAACACTCGTGCGCGACCTTACAAACGAATGCACGCTTATCTTTGCCACGAACAAAAGAAGACAAGCCGCCCGTGTCTCTGACGTTGCTGGGTTTCTCTACGGGGGTGAGTTAATCGAATTCGGACCAACGGAGAAAATTTTCACAAATCCGCAGGATAACAGAACTGAACAGTATGTAACAGGCAGACTCGGGTAACCGAAACTTCAATTCGTCTCGGAAGAAGATATGTTACAAGCAGAAATCAGAACCCTTCAGCACAAACTCTTGGAAATGGCAGGACTTGCCGAACAGATGTTACGGCAAGCGATTGAATCTGTATTAACGCGAGATGAGGCGTTAGCCCGGATCGTTGTCGCAACGGATGATACGATCGACCAGTTTGAAAACGAAATCGAATCGTCGTGCATCCAACTCATCGCACTCCACCAACCCGTAGCCTCGGAACTTCGCTTTCTGATGATGGTGATGAAAATCAGCCACAATATTGAAAGGCTTGCCGATAAAAGCGTTGCTATTGCCAAACGGAGCATCGAGCTCTTAGAATACCCGCCTGTCAAACCGTTCATTGATCTACCTTACGTTGCACAAGTCATTCAGACGATGGTGAAGGATGTAATGGACGCGTTTGTTAATCGGAACGCTGACCTTGCCTTAGAGATTCGAGAACGTGATGGTGAGGTTGATGAAATCTATGAAAGGATGCTCCACGAACTTCTCACTATTTTAAGTGAGCACCCGAAACTCATCGAACCGGGTATTAGTCTTTTACTCCTCTTCCGGCATTTAGAGCGCGTTGGGGACCTCGCCGCAAATATCAGTGAAGAGGTCTATTACCTCGTCAAAGGCGATGTCATCCGACATTCCGATCCGCGCTAAGCGTTGATATATCTAACATCAACGACCCGCACACTAATCCCCAATCCAGATGTTGTGTTATGAGTCGCTTTCCTTCGGGTAAAAATGGACATCCCGTTGTGGGAAAGCGATTTTAATGTTGTATTCTTTAAATTTTTCCCAGATCGTAAAATGGAGATCACTGGCGACATCAAAACGCTGAAAGGAATCAGGAATCCAGGCGAGCAATTCAAAATCCAAAGAGGACTCACCGAAACTAACAAAACGTACGAACGGCGGCGTGACATTTTCCAGAATGGGATCCGGCTCTTTAATCACCTCTGAATGCTCATGTGCTGCTTCAATAAGTGACGTTTTTACCAATTCTACGTCTGAATCGTATGATACTCCGACCGAAACACGCAGGCGGAATAGGTTATTATCGTGTGTGAGGTTATGAACGGCTTCGCTAACCAATTGCGAGTTCGGAACAATCAATTCCTTTTCATCAAGCGAAACGATAACCGTTGAACGGAGATTGATGCTACTGACTCTGCCAAATATGTTAGCATCCATGATCTCCACCAAATCCCCGATTTTAATAGGACGCTCAAATATTAGAATAAACCCTGAAATCAGGTTTGAAGCGATATTTTGTAAACCGAAACCGATGCCGATACTTAACCCACCGAAAATTATCGCTAAACTTGTGAAACTGACACCGACAGCACTGAGACCAATAAGTACTCCGATAATAAGAAAAGTAAAGTGAATAAAGCGGAGTAAAATAAATTGGGTATGTCTTGCAATTTGAAGAGCTTGTAGGACTTGCCGTCGCAACATCCATTGCACATACTTAGACAGGATAAACGCCCCGAAGACAATCACGAATGCCAAGAAAAGTCTTTTCAAGGTTAAGGGGTTTTCATCATTAACGGCAATGGACGATTTCTCTTCACCCGTCTCGGTTTCGACGGATTTTTGCGGCGGTTGAAACAGTTTTGTGATTGGGTAATTAAAAATTTTGCCGAGAAATCCGGTGTTTATGTCTGCAATCCTAAACGCCAAGCCAATCCCAACAATCATAACGATAAGAAATAACAGTGCCAGCAATCGGTTTGCAAGATTTGGCGGTAGTCGGAGCCGATTGAAAAGGCGGCGGAACCATCGGTGCAAATATCCTGCGCCTATTAATATGGCTATCAAAATTAGGATAAACGCAACGATTTGCTGGACTGTTATCTCTTCGCCTAAAATGGTTAGAGAATTTTTAAGGAAATTCGTAATCTGTTCAAGTGATTGATCCATGTTATACGATCTAACTCATTGTGAAGCGTTAGCGAAAAATGTTGGCATCTTTGTATAACCCTTTTGGGTTATCTGTTTAGCAAAACTGGTATGTAAACTCGCTAATCAATCGAGATCTGCTCAATTGAATGGACAAACAAAACATCATTCGCGCCTTTGTAAGATCGCAATGTTTGTGCCAAGTTCTCGGAAACGAGATTTTCAGCCGTTACACCCACTATAGTCAAGTCAGCCTGTTCGGAGCGGTGTGAGACTTCTTCCTCTAAAGCCTCCTTGCTGTCGTATGACACAGAAGTGACGTTTTGCATTGAGATCGGGAGTCTACCTTCCTGCATTAGGGTCGAAAGTTTATTTGCCTCGCGTTCCGCGTCCCTTGAATCGGAGCAGACGAAGAGCCGGATTTCGGCACGTTTCCAATCTGGGTGCCCGACAATTATATACGCCAGCAAAAGCATCATCGGCGCATTCGTCAAGCTGTCCTCAGTTACCCAAATATGGATAGAAGATTTGTAGCCGAAACGGTATCCTGTTGACCGTAGGATTAGGACGTTGAAGAGTGAATTCGCAGCGAGTTGAGACCCTTGCACCACCTCGTCAATCTCGTCAGAATTCTCTCGGTCAAACTCAAGCAAAATACAGTTATTCGGCAAGCCAGAAATGCCGGGCATCTGCAGTATTTGTGCCAGCGCGAGTTGGAATGTCGGGGAAATTAGGGAATCAACAAAAACACCTGCTCTACTGACCTCAGTCCGTTTAATTAATCCATCAACTTTGAGACGTGCTTGGATTTCACCAGAAAACGAGTAGTCGCCGTGAAAGAGTCGGATAAAATGACCGAACCCGTGTCTATGGCAGATCCAGCGAAGGAGATCGAAATGCCCGAGCCGCCGTTCCCCAAACCGAGTCACTGCGACAATAGAAGGGCGCCAGCCGCCTTCAGATGAGATGACCCGGCTTTTTTGCAAGGTCGTCTGTAGCCACCGAGTTAACTGAAACATCGCGCCTTGGAAGATGGCTGCTAAGTCGCGTTGCCCACGGTGACCGCGTCGGAGACCGAGATAGACTATCGCCATAAGCATAATTGATATGAACGCGTATAGCGCGCTTATCTGGATCATCAACACACCACACATCACTGTCCCTACAACCGACACGTACCAGCGAGAATGGAATGTGGGGCGGTAGGACGGGTTGCTTGCAAAATGTTCTAAGAACGAGACCGCACAGAGTGCGCCATAAGTTACCATGAAGAACATTGTCAAAATCTGTGCGATAAAGTCCAACTCACCGATGGCTACAAACACGATCGCTATTATACCGGACACACATGTGGCGTATATCGGCTCTTGTGTTTCTCCCCTGCCTTTTCCCATAAGAAGGTTCAGCTTAGGGATAGGTAGGACATTGTCACGCCCAAGCATCTGCAGCGTTCTCGGTGCCACCATGATTGAACCGAGCGCGGAGGACAAGGCGGCTGCGCCTAAACCGATATAGATTGCGGGGCCCCATAGCGCAATCTTTGACATGATGAACTGGTCCTCGGCAAGTGCTTCGGGGGAGGCACTCTGGGCAAGTTTGATAGCGACAATCACATATACAGCCATGCCAGCGAGTGTCGCACTGATTGTACCAAGCGGTATGCTCCGCCGCGGGTTCTGCAAGTCTCCCGATAGCCCCAACCCCGCGATCATGCCCGTGAAAGCGGGAAAGCAGATTGCGAAAACCGTGCCGAAACTGGCTGGGTTCTGAATGGTTGCTGTGAGATTAATCCCTATAGTTCGAACTTCTTCTTCTTGTTGTCCTTCCGCTAACAGGAACGGGGTATCGCCCAACAGGAACGCGGCAATTGATGTAACGAGAAGTATGCATACCGCCCATAAAACTCGGACACCTACACCCGCTCCTTTCGTCAACATGAGTATAATCATCAGGACAGTACAAGGAAGGCTTATTACACGCAGGTCAAGCTGCCACTCATACATGGTCGCAAGGAATTCATAAACAGGTTTAAAGGCTTCCGCGAACGCGACGATATAAAAAGCAACTGAGATTGCTTGGGAAATATACAGGGCAACGCCGATCGTGCCTCCGATACTTTCACCGAAGGAACGGCTGACAATGTAATACGCACCGCCACCCGCTACACGACGGTTCGTCGCAATTTCGGATACCGCTAAGACTGTCGGAATCGTCACTAAATGTCCAAGCATGATCACCATTAGGCTGCCCCAGAGTCCAACGTTGGCGACAGCGTAACCGAACCGCAAGAAAAGAATCGCTCCGAGGATAGTACTAATCGAGGCAAGGAACACAGGGGCAGTCCCGAAGCCATGCCCTTGTTGGGGAGGTGAGGTATTGATACCGCGTTCAGATCCGGTTTGTTGTCCAGGGTTTGAAGACATCGCCAGTTTTCCTTTCATTTAGTAAAATTAGCACAGATAGCTACACAAGGGCACTGACACCTTAAAAGCGGATGATATGTGTTATGAGATGACTTGCCATGCTGGTTATCACGCATCAAAGGACACACTTATGCAGCTACAATGTAAATCGCAATATAGATAAATACTTGTAATGCCAATTTTCCGTTAGTGGTTCACTATTATAATTCACGGACCCACTTAAACGCAAGCCTAACTGAGTGGAGAGGCTAAACGTGATAGCGGGTTCTGCTGAAAACTGAAAGTTTTTAAAGCCAATTTGTGGCGTGAATTTTAACACTGTATTAAGTTTCCGCCACCCTATAGACGAAAATGCCAACCATCGAAAAGTCGTCGGATCAAACTTCCTGAGAACAAGATCTGTATGCGGTTGAATATTCTCAAGAAAGCAACCGATACCACCTGATACACGGAGTGTGTCTTTCTCATAAATCGCTGGACGGATATAACTACCAATCTGCGATGTAAGCGCACTCCCTTTGGTAATGTCACGCTCTAAATCTGTGAATGCCTCAATGCCGAATGTACCTATACGAAAACCGCCTTGGGCATGCGCTTTGACGATTTCAGATAGTACTGTCCCTTCACCAGAAGCGCGCGAACTAAAAATACCCGCCCAACCATTAATTTGCCGAAGGGGGATGACAGCAGTTAGGCTGAGCGTCTGTGAGGCAGCGTCGCCGTTCACACCGATGTCTACTGTTTTTACATCGCGCGGTAAATCTGCAAATTGGCAATACGCAGACATTGTCCCCAAAATTGAGAAGAGCATTGTAATTGAAAACACTCCCAACTTTTTGATTGATATATTCACGGCATGCAGGACCAGCGCTGCCGCTGGTTTATCCATCTGTTTCTTCATGTAGCACAAAAATTTACGGTGAACAAAGATTTATTCGGTATATGGAATTTTCAACGCAACACCACCCAATAAGTTATGTTGATATAATGATCTAAGAAACGAAATAATCCAAATAAAGCAACGGGTATATATTATACGGCAAAAGTCATCTTGTCAAGTTAAATCAAAGATGCTGCAATATGCTTGCTAACCGTTAGCAGCGCATAGGAAATCAAAGAAATCTTTTCTGTTAGCGGACAACTGAGTTCGTAAAAACATGCCTTAATTTGCGAAAAAAACGCATCTGTGGTATTGTAACACATCAGATTGACACTCTCACCAAAAAGGGGAAATCATGGCGGTTCAGATTGCAATTATCGGATGCGGTGGGATGGCAAATGGTCATCTCAACGCCTATCTTACAATACATCAAACAGAGCCAGGGAAAGTCGAACTCGTCGCGATGTGCGATGAAGTCAAAGATCGGGCGGATCAATTCGCCGAGCGCGTCAAAGCGGTAACGGGTAAAAAACCAGCTGTCTTTGATGATACCGATACGATGCTCGCAACTGTGGATTTGGACGGCGCAGACATCTGCACTTCGCATGCACACCATCACATCAATGCGATAAAATGCCTCAACAACGGGGTCAACGTCATGGTAGAAAAACCGATGGGCGTTACCGTCAAAGCGACCCATGCGATTATTAACGCCGCAAAAGCCAATAACAAAATTGCTGCAACCGCTGAGAATATTCGCCGGATGCCGAGTCGCCGTACAGCGGAATGGTTGATGAACGAAAAACAGATGCTCGGTGATTTATGGACGTTTTCCGCTCAGCACGCCAGTTATCGGGCACCAAATCCGGAAAGCGATTGGCACTGGCGACTTGACCTGACGCTCGGTGGCGGTGGTATGGTCATGGACTCCGGGGCACACTATTGTGATACGCTGCGCTACCTCTTCGGTGATCCGAGTACTGTGTATGCGCGTGTTTGTCAGTTCGAGGACTTGCGAGTTACCAAGGCTGGCGAAATCGTTAAGAACGAACAAGAGGACACATGGGTAGCGACCATCAACTTCAAAAGCGGGGTCATCGGACTTTGGACGTGTACATGGGCAGCCATTGGACACAACTTCAATCACGTCGTCTACTATGGGAGTGAAGGGTGTTTGCTCGACGATGGAGACATCTTCCACGGTCCATTTGATGGTGCGGAAGTCGTACTCAAGGATGGGACCCGCCATAGTATGGAGAGCCTTATCGCTGATTACATGGCAAGCCTATCAGATGAAGAAAAATCGAGGCTTTTCCCGCACAATTTCACCGATGGCGTAGTACTGGAATGCTACGATTTCGCAGATGCAATCGCGAACAAGCGTCCACCCGAACTTGATGCCGAAGTCGGACTCCGCGCAAAATCGATCTGCGAAGCAATTTACGAATCCAACGCATGTGGTCAAGCAGTGGACTATGAGGCGGTAGTAGCAGGAGATATTGAAGTTTACCAGAAACCGATCAATGAGCGGTGGGGTCTGTAATTGTCTAAACAGGAACGTACCCCAATAAAGTCTGCGATAGATCGACAGCGAGAGACGGATGCGTCGAGCAGTTACCCACAAAAACCGATCGGCTATATTGAACTAATGCGGCAGAATCCTAATTTCCGTTGGCTCTGGGGTGGACAGGTTGTCAGCCTACTTGGGGATTGGTTCAACCTCATCGCCTCTGCAATATTGATTGCTGAGTTGACTGGGTCAGGTCTCGCGTTAGGCGTTCTGTTTACAATTAGGATGTTGGCACCATTTGTCATTTCTCCACTCGCGGGGATATGTGCCGACCGCTACAACCGGAAGCATCTGTTAATCATCACTGATCTCGTACGTGCTGTCGTTGTTCTCGGTTTTCTTTTCGTACGAGACGCAAGCGATATCTGGTTGCTTTATGCCCTCACGGTCCTTCTGTTTGGCGTAAGCGGTTTCTTCAGTCCCGCACGGAGCGCAATCCTACCAGACATCACCTCCCCACAGGAACTCGGTACTGCCAATACGCTCGGTGCTGCGACCTGGTCGGTCATGCTGGCAGTCGGTGCTGCCATCGGTGGCTTAACAACAGGGCTTTTTGGGAGCCAGACAGCCTTCGTTATTGATGGTTTCACCTTTGCTATTTCAGCAGGACTCTTGCTGAAGATTAGGCTACCCAGGTCATCCTCCGAAACGGCAGCAACTCCCGGACGTGCGAAGGTAACGGCGTTGCGCTATATGTTTCAGCACCCTGATATTCTTTTTATAGCGATGCATAAGGCGGCGATATCCCTTCTAATGTCTACTGGCGTTCAGGTCATACTGGTTGAAATCGCCAAAAATTATTTCGTTATCGGGGTTGGCGGCGCGCTCAGTTTAGGGATGATGTACTGTATGAACGGCATCGGCAGTGGGGTTGGGCCGATTCTCGCTCGGCGTTGGACCGGAGACCGAGACAAACCGCTCAGGATGAGTATTAGTTTCGGTTATGTGATTGCGGCGATCGGAATCGCTATCATCGCGCCCCTTCTTGATTTCGGGACTGTGCTTTTCGGTGGGTTCGTCAGGAGCATCGGAGGTGGCATCGCATGGGTGTTTTCAACGCAATTGCTGCTCCAACGTGCTCCAAACGAGATTCGAGGACGCATCTTCGGTGCTGAGTTTGCCTTTTTTACACTCATGGGTGGAGCCAGTTCACTGATCATTGGTGCGTTGTTAGATCGGTTTCAAGTAGAGGCTATCTTACGGGGAATGGCAGTACTAAACCTTATTCCAGCATTGCTGTGGTGGTTGTGGCAGAGACATCACAGCCGAGTAGCGGAAAAATAGATGCTTACATCTATAGGACTTACGCAATTTTGATTTTAGCAGCCCGTGTTAAGTGGAGTGCTTGGAAAAAACGCAGATGTTCTCTTGGCACAGGAGACCAACGGTTTCCTATGCTACAAAAGAGCAGCATGCGTAAGTCCTAATCTAAAAAGCAACAGTATTGTTGCATGGGTGTCTCATCAGCAAGTGGTATCTCCATGGAAAGAAAATTACTAAGAAAACCAAGCCTGCAACAACGGCGCAGGCGACTCTTGAGACAGACACATCAAGGTTCTAATCTACGTTATTCGTCCGCAAGGTAAGTTAAAAAACTATTCTTTCCAGCGCTGAATCAGTTTTGTATCTATCCCAAACTGATCAAGGATTTTGGTCACAACAAAGTTGAGCAGATCATCCACATCTTTTGGAAAGTGGTAAAATCCCGGCATCGCAGGTAACACACAGACACCTATACGTGATAACTTGAGCATATTTTCTAAATGAATTGAACTTAACGGGGTCTCGCGCGGTACAAGTACAAGTTTACGTCGCTCCTTGATACACACATCCGCCGCGCGTTGGATAAGGTTACGTGAGATACCTCCGGCAATAGAAGCGATACTTCCCATACTACACGGCACGACAATCATTCCCTCAGTCCGAAAAGAGCCACTGGCAATCGGTGCCGCGATGTCCGATTCATGATGGTAGATAACCCGCGGTGAAGAAACGCCAATAAGCGATTCCAATTCAAAGTTATCGAGGTCTATTTCGATCTGAAGTTCTTCCGATAAAGCCCGTGCCCCGGATGCGGAAATCGTCAGATGTATCTCTATATCCTCATGTTGTGTGAGAACCTCAAGCAGGCGGACTCCATAGATGCCTGCACTCGCGCCTGTTATTCCTACAATTAATCGTTTCAATTTTTAGATGCTCCTCAGAAAAAATTATGCCTATACCTCAAATTGTGTCGCGCCCGTACAGTGTAATTATAACAATTTCAGGGGAAATATCAAGGGTAAACCGCTGTGGTGCAAGGTCATTCAATTTTAAGAAATTATTGGATTGGACGTTTTTTTTTTAGAATTCGCTGCGACAGGCTGCGACAGGCTGCGAATTTTTCTGGGATTTTTTAAAAAACATAACATATATGAAGTATTAACACCTGCGAAAAGGACAACACCAAAAACGGACAATTGAATGTCCAGCCGTTGTGGCACGAGCGACTTGACAGAAAAGTGCACAATGGGTATATTATAGTAAAATCGGAAAATGTGTTTACACTTCGCATCTTCGTAGGGCTGGGTAACCCAGCCCCTACGAGTTACCGTGTGTGCAAATAATTATGGGATTTACTATAAACGCAGAAGTTTATCTGATGTAGTACCATCACGAGGGACCTAATGAACATCACCGAATTGGATACACCAACACTTGTCGCAGATCTGGATGTGCTTGAACGGAACATAGACGGAATGGCACAGCACTGTCAACAACTCGGTATTCCACTGCGCGTCCATACGAAGACACATAAGGTACCAGAAATCGCTAAACTGCAAATCGCTGCGGGTTCACAAGGTATCACCTGTCAGAAGTTAGGCGAAGCAGAGGTGATGGTGGATGCGGACGTTGACAACATCCTTATCCCATATAACATCGTCGGGAAACCGAAACTGGAACGGTTGACGGCACTCGTTCAACGCGCCCGAATTATCGTCGCACTCGATTCAGAAGAGACCGCAACCGGTATCTCTCGACAAGCAATTGCTGACGGCTGTGTTGTGCCTGTTATCGTGGAACTTGATACCGGAAGTGGACGTTGTGGTGTGCAATCACCCCAAGCAGCACAACGTCTCGCGCAACAGGTTATGAAAATGCAAGGCATTGATTTTCAAGGTATCATGACGTATCCGAGCAACGCGCGAGCGAAACCGTTTATAGAAGAGACGCTTGACTTGCTCTCAAACGACGGGATTCCGGTGAACATTATCAGTGGCGGTGGTACAGGTTCGGAAGCGGCATCAAAAGAGATCGGTTGTACGGAAACCCGTAGCGGTTCTTATGTCTACGAAGGTATGACCCGCATCGGGAGTTCGGAGATGCTAACGCCCGAAAGGTGTGTGTTGCGTGTTATCACAACCGTTGTCAGCACGCCAACACCTGAGCGGATTATTATTGATGGTGGGATGAAGACTTTCGCCAGTTACCCACCAACGCCTTATGGACATATCATTGAGCATCCTGACGCGAAGATTTATGGCATGTCGGTCGAACACGGGCATGTCAATGTTAGTGAATGTTCACACCGATTTAAGGTAGGAGAGCAGCTCTCGGTTATCCCGCTACATCAAGGGATGACGAGTAACCTCCACGATGAGCTGGTAGGTATACGCGGCGATAAAGTAGAGGCAATATGGCAAATCACAGGTAGAGGCAAAGTATTTTAATTTAGCGCAAGGCGTGTAAAAATAGTTTTTTATTTAATAACGGTTTTCTCTTAAGCACCGCAGGCTTCCGTTGTCGCCTGCTCACATCACCCAAACACATCAAGAGGGGGAAATCATGATTCTACCGACACCCGAACAAAAAGCACAATGGGAAGAAGAAGGGTATCTCGTTTTTGAAAACGCAATTCAAGGGGAGGATCTTAAGCGTCTCCAAACCGCTTTCGACTATTGGGCAGACGCATGCAAAGCGGAATGGCTGGATAGAGTCGAAGCGGGGGAAGCCGTCGCAACCTTTTATGACATCCCAAACCCGCTTGAGAAGGATCCGGTTTTCATTGATATTATTGACTATCCAAGCTATTACGGCGCGTTGATGGCGTTCACAGATCACGATCTAATCCTATTAGGACCGCAGGTTCGGACTGTGGCACCGTGGCCCGTGAGTTATACAGGTTGGCACCCCGATGTAGGTCATAGCAATCCACTCCATATCAAGGTGCAAATCTACGTCAACGATGTCGAGCCAGGAAGTGGGGAATTCGGCTTCGTGCCAGGCAGTCATAAACCAGCTGCCGGTCCCTACACGCGTCCGATGCGGCAAGAGAGTATGACCGGACACAAAACCTTCCCTGGTAAAGCCGGGACTGCGATTATGTTCAATTCGTGTGGATGGCACGTTTCGATGGACAATCATTCTGATACACCGCGTAAGTCGATTATCCTGATTTACGAGAAGCGAACCCCCGGACGCATTGGACCAAAACAGTATGCATCCATCTCAGACTACTGTCAGACGTCTGAACGTCGTAAATTATTTAGCTTGGACGGTTAATCAAAGGACGGTATCCTATGCCACGAATTGACGCGCATCTGCACGTATTCACGAAAGCCTCCTCCGAGTTTCCGAGGGAGACATCAGACGTTTGGCCCGCGGAACGGGAAGAACCTGTCGAAAAACTCTTAGACGAGATGGAAAAACATCAGATTGATCAGGCGGTCCTTGTCCAGATGGCTGGTGCGAGTATAGCAAACCATCGTTATCTGCTGCAATGCCTCAAAGACTACCCAAACCGGTTTCTGGGCATCGGACTGATTCCTGAGGGACATCCGAACCCTGCCGAACACATGGCGCAATTGACAGATGACACTGGAATTATTGGGTTCCGGCTCTCAACATTCGGTGGACCACGTGATATTTTCGCGAAAATGGATGTCCGCGAGTTTGAGACATATCCGATTTGGAAATATGCTGCTGAACGGGACTCTGTTCTATGGCTTTATCCGAACGCCATCAACGCGCATCTCCTACCATACCTGATACAAGCATTCCCACAGGTTCGTGTTGTGCTAAATCATCTCGCCGTGTGCCCAGGAAAAGGCAAATTCAGTTGGGACGAATTCGGGAGACCTCAGATACAGGTGACAGGTTACAACCTCACTATGCACACTACTTATCGACTGGCGCGCTTTGAAAATGTGAATGTGCATCTCTCTGGTCAGTATGCTTTTAGCAGGGAAGAATTTCCTTATAAAGATTTGGCAGGATGGCACAGCGGACTTCTGAGCGGCTTTGGTGCGAAACGATTGATGTGGGCAACCGATTTTCCATGGATATTGGAAGAACCGGGTTATGGTAAATTGACTACGGTTATAGCGGAATTATTACCAAATCTATCTGAAGCAGAACTCGCAGACATTATGGGAGGGAATGCGAAACGGATTTTAAGGTTCCCCGACCTATAAAGCGGAGGCAGTTCAGAATCTGCTTTTGGTTTGGAATTCAAATGCGCTCTCAATCTGTTCAAGTTTTAACAATTCGAGCTGCGGTGACAAATGAATCGCTATAACATCAAAACGGCACGGAGCATCAAAGCGGTTTTTGGCTTGCAGATATGCCAAAGCCACTTTGGAAATCTGTCGCTGTTTCTGGATAGTTACAGCCGCTTGCGGTAGTCCGAATTTGAGACTGCGCCGCGTCTTAACTTCCACAAAAACGATAAAATCACCATCTTGTGCGATCAGATCAATCTCACCGCGGACGGCTCGGTAATTCCGTTCAAGAATTTCATAGCCGCGCGCTTTGAGGTGCGCAACCGCTAACGATTCACCTGTTTTTGCGATGTCCAAGCGTGAACGATTCATCCGTGTGCTTCCTTTGAATATCGTGTGTGTTCAAGCACGCACCTTTTTAAGCATCTGGCAGTAGTTTGAAGGTGTGCCGATGAATGTCCGAGGCACCAAACTGAGCAATCGCTTGGCGATGCTGTGATGTGGGGTAGCCTTTGTGTTGGGAGAATCCATAGTCGGGGTAGGTGCTATCCAACGCGATCATGCGTCTATCGCGGGTCGTTTTGGCGATAATAGAGGCAGCCGCGATAGAATAACTTCGGCTATCGCCTTTCTTAATGGCTTCGCCTTGGATATCTATTGCAGGAAAATTTATACCGTCAATGAGGAGATAATCAGGTTGGGGGGTGAGTTTTTCTATCGCTTGCCGCATCGCCAATAGAGTTGCTTCAAGAACGTTCACACTGTCAACAACGCGATTGTCCACGGAGCCGATCCCGACAGACACGGCAACCCTGTAAATTTCATCATGCAAACGGTCGCGTTGCTTCGGTGTTAACTGCTTTGAATCGTTCAAACCCTCGATACCACAATTGATGGGTAGAATGACAGCAGCAGCAATGACGGGACCAGCCAACGCGCCTCGACCCGCCTCGTCAATGCCCGCAATCTGTTTATAACCGCTTCGTTGGCAAGCACGTTCAAAAACGTCCATCTGTATCAGATTAGTCTCTACGTTCTTTGACACGTGCGGATCTGCCAGTACGATCGCGTAAGTAATACAACTTCGCTCGCCGAACTGCGCCGTATCGAACCACCTGAATGCTCTCAATATTCGGAGAATGAAGTGGGAAAGTTCTTTCACTCCCGGCACCGAATGCGACGCGCCGGACGGTAAAGGTTTCCTTGAGTCCACCATGTGCGCGGCGAATAACGGTGCCTTCGTACGCTTGGATGCGTTCCTTTTGCCCTTCACGGATACGTGTATTCACCTTAACAACATCCCCGGGACCAAATTGAGGGATGTCGCTCTTCATGTATTGATTCTCAAAAGATTCTATCAAGTTCATCTTTATTTCTCCTTTCGCTAACATATAAAATTGATATTATGATTCCGTATAAACTCAAAAACGTATGCTTTGGTTTACTCCGCTAACCCCGCCGCTTTAAGAATTGCGATATCTTCCTCGCTGAGTTCCAGTTTCTGGAGTAAATCTGGACGGTATTTCGCTGTGCGTTTAAGTGCCTCTGCATACCGCCACTTTTCAATATTCTCATGATGTCCACTCAAGAGCACCTCGGGGATACCCATGCCAGCAAACTCTGCAGGACGTGTGTAGTGCGGATGGTCAAGCAATTCCTGACTGAATGAATCAACGTGTGCAGACTCGTAATCCCCAAGTGCACCCGGAAGTACACGACCAATAGCATCAATCAAGACAAGGGCTGCAATTTCACCGCCGCTCAAGACATAATCACCGATGGAAATTTCAGTCGTTACCAATCGGTCACGCACCCGCTCGTCAACCCCTTTGTAACGCCCGCATAACAGAATAAGATGCCTTTCCAAAGAAATCGATTCCGCGACCGCTTGTGTTAAAGGTGTACCTTGAGGGGTCAGATAGATAAGATGTGCTGTTTCTTCTGAGTTCAACGCTGCAACCGCCGCGAAAATGGGTTCGGGTTTAAGAATCATCCCCGCGCCACCGCCATAAGGGTAGTCATCAACCGACTTATGTTTATCAGTTGCCCAATCGCGAAGGTTATGAAGATTAACGGTGAGTTTATCCGCCTCCTGAACACGTTTAAGTATTCCAGTCTCTAACGCCGGTGCGATTATCTCCGGGAATAGGGCGAGGACATCAATTTTCATTTTTATTCGCTTTCGGCTTTCGGCTATCAGCCATTAGTTAAAGACGGATATGATAGTTCTGGGGAAACACCCAAGCAGAGACACGTCTTTTCTGACTGCTGATTGCTGAAAGGAAAACCTGAAAGATTTCCGTCCTGACTGCTATTCTTCGATTTACACATCCGGACTCGGTTCATCAATCAGTTCAAGAATCACCTTTTTATTCGCTCGCAATCCGGCGGTATAGAGGACACTTCTAATCGCTTTCAGTGTTCGTCCGTATCTACCGATGATTTTCCCCAAATCTTCTTCTGTGACAGTCAGTTCAATAATAACCACTGTTTCGCCAGTTACTTCACGAACCACCACCGCGTCAGGGTAATCAACGAGAGCTTTTACGATGTATTCAATCAAATCTTTGAACATAGTTCACTTTCGGATTTCGGTAGATACGTCCACCGCCTATATTTTCGGAACTTGTGTAGGGGCTGGGTAACCCAGCCCCTACTCTTCCTCAGTGGATGCGTCGGATGTTTCTTCAGTAAGCAGAGTTCCTGTTTCAGATTCTGTTTCTTGTGCTTCGGTAGGTTCGGTGTCATCTGTCTCTACGACTTGTTCGGCGATTTCAGTTTCCGGCATCGGTTTCCCCAATTTTTCGTATTCAAATTTCATCAAAATTCCGCTTTTGGAGAGTAAACGCTTTGCCGTATCCGAGGGCTGCGCGCCCCGCCTCAACCATTTCAAGGCTTTCTCTTCATCAATGACGACATCTGCCGGATCCGTTAACGGATTGTAATGACCGAGACGTTCTAAAAACACGCCATCTCTTTGAGCACGTGCATCAGCCGCGACAAGTCGATAAAAAGGACGTTTCTTTCTACCGTGCCGTTGTAATCTAATTCTAACTGCCAAAAAATACCTCCTAATGGTATCTGTGCCGCTCTTTTTTATCCACAGGCGACCTAATTCAGGTGCACCTATCGCTATCTGCGGCGTTTTCGCTTCCGGGGTTTTCTTGCTGCCTTCCGCTTCGGACGCGGAAGCGCGCCTATCTTCTGCCCCATCTTCTTGTTTAAAGCCCCCCCCATTTGTGGCATTGCCATCGCCGCTTGCTGATTTAACATACGATTCATCATTTGGAGTTGTGAAACCAGCATGTTTATCTGATTTACGGTCGTGCCGCTACCTTCGGAAATACGGAGCTTCCGACTTCTGTCTAACAGTCGGGGGTTTTTGCGTTCTTCAAGCGTCATTGATTGAATGATCGCTTTTGCTGTTTGCAAATGGCTTTCATCTGGTGTAAGGTTTTTGACGGGCAACTGGTTCTTAAAGGGCATCAGATCCATCAACTGATCCAAAGGTCCCATATTTTTCAGCTGCTCAAGTTGTGTGAGAAAATCATCAAAATCGAGGCCTTTGTTTTCTACGAGTTTACGTTCAAGTTCCTTCGCCTGATCTTCGGTGAATACTTCCTCTGCCTTTTCAAGCAGGGTTTGGAAATCACCTTGTCCGAGGATACGGGAAGACATCCGTTCTGGATGAAATTCTTCTAAGGACGCTGCCTCAATCTTTTCACCGACACCGATGAATTTAATCGGCTTCTCTGTGATGTGCCGAATCGAAAGTGCAGCACCACCGCGAGCGTCACCATCCATTTTCGTCAGAATAACGCCGTCAATGTCTAAGTCATTGTTGAAGTTCTCTGCTACATTTACGGCATCTTGTCCGGTCATCGCGTCAGCGATGAGCAAAATTTCAGAAGGGTTGACTTGTTCTTTAATCTGCCGAAGTTCGCCCATTAATTCATCATCGACATGCAAACGTCCCGCGGTGTCAATAATAACGCAGTTATGTCCGTGTGCTAAAGCTTCCTTGACAGATGCCGCCGCGATCTCGACTGGAGAAACCTCTGTTCCCATCGAAAATACGGGCGTTTCCGTCTGTTCACCGAGAACTTGCAGCTGCTTAATCGCAGCCGGTCGATATACATCAGCGGCAACGAGGAGCGGTTTTCGTCCCTCTTTGCGGAATCTAAGGGCTAATTTCGCTGCCACGGTCGTTTTACCCGCGCCTTGCAAGCCAACAAGCATCACCACTGTTGGACCGTTTGAAGCGATCTGAATCTTTTCCGCCTCATTGCCCATCAATTGGGTCAGTTCTTCGCCGATAATTCGGGCAATCTGCAGCTCAGGTGTAAGGCTACCTAAGACCTCTTGACCGAGGGCACGCCCCTTAATTCGCTCTATAAATTCACGTGTTACTTTATAGTTAACATCCGCCTCCAGAAAAGCACGCCGCACCTCACGCAAGGTCTCAGAGATGTTGTTCTCTGTGAGTTTCCCTTGCCCTTTGAGTTTTTTGAAAGTGCTTTGCAACCTATCATTTAAACTCTCAAACATTGTTTCTGCGTCCTTTTTCTGTCGGTGTGAGTTATGTTCATAATTTCCGATTAGCGTCTAAAATGTGCGATTGCCGATGTATCATCTGCGACGTTATCTAAATGCGAAGCAGCGCGTAAAGACACACTAATCCCTAATTATACAATTATAGCAAATTTTACCGCCGATGTCAAACTTTTTTTCCAGATGTAGTCAGCAGTTAGTAAACATAGCGACCAAGAATTCGTTCATATAAGAAACATCTGATGATCGGAAAATCGAAATTACAGGAGAATTCAACGACGCTGTCTTCGGAGCCATTCAATCGTCCGATAATTTAGATTTTTCGCGTAAAGCTCTTCCTTGTAGAAGTGCTCTCCGAATCGCGACTTCTTTGGCTTTTTTCACGCTTGACAGGAATCCTCATCTATGGTAAAAATATAATATGAAAACAACAACGATCAAACAACAACACCAGAAATCCGTTCCTTATACTGCTCTAATTTTCTTGATCTGTGCCCTATCGGGGTTATACGGATGCCAAGGCGAAATGTTCAATTTCGATATAGAGGGTGCGAGTTTAGAAATCATAGAAAAATCCGGTGAACTGACTGAGAATGAGGTCTGGGACGGGCGAATCTATATCACCGGTACAGTCGTTGTGCCGGAAGGTATAACGTTGACGATCCGTTCAGGAGCCATTATCGGTTTTGAACCGACGGATACACCGAGTGAACTCATTGTGCATGGTGAACTCTATGCCGAAGGATCACCAGACCGTATGATCGTCTTCGGATCCTTAGGCAAGCAGCGAAAAATCGAACAAACACCAATAGAGGACCCCCACACTTCCACATTGGCAACAGATCCTTTTTCGACACAGGAGCAACGGAATCCGAGCACTGAAATACAAAAAACCACAACCTCAGATCCGCCCAGAGCCGGAGATTGGGCAGGAATTCGGATTGAAGCCACAAGTCCGAATAGCCGCCTAACGTACTGCCGTATCCAACACGCGACTGTCGGTATCAGCACCAGAACGGATGCCGTCCAAATCGAAAGCTGCCTTTTGAGCGAGAATAATACAGGTGTCCTTTGTGAAAACACCAATCCGACGATTACCCGCAACGAATTTAACAGAAATGGCATAGGTTCAAAACTTCAAGGCAGCGCATCACCAGAAGTCGAATACAATGAATTCACAGCCAACGAATACGGAATTTCATGTGAGGATGACTCCCGGCCACGTATTCAGTATAATGTCCTGCGTGCTAATTACCAGAACGCGATTACCTGTTATTCTACCGCTTCCCCAGAGATAGTTTCCAATAACATCACTATGAACATCGGTTGGGCGGTTTATGATGGCGGTAGACTCCGGGATAATTTCATTCAAGGGAATAAACAGGTTGGACCTAACATAACGGAACTTGCAGTCGGGATACAGGGCGATCAGTATTACGGCGTAGAGGAAGTGTTTGAACCGAGAAATTCTCCGGTGGCAGAGGCTGGTGTGCCGCGAGAAAATTTCTAAGCCTGTTTGCAAGTCCCCCTGATAAGCGGGATTTAGGGGGTTTCTTCCTATTTGCAAGTCCCTGATAAGGGGATTTAGGGGGTTTCTTCCGATTCTATAGGAAAGTGATATGAACCGCCTCAAAGCCTATCTTGAACTTATCCGCTATCCACTCTTTGCGATTCCGATTGTCGCGACGCTTCCGGGCGCGCTTATCGCAAGTCAGGGAAAGTTCACAGGGCGTGTTGCGGTAGCATTGGTGATTGCGCTTTTCGGCTACTTCGCTGGAATGATAAAAAATGACTATTTCCACCACGAAACGGACAAGCAGACCAACCCAGAACGTCCGCTGCCTTCACAACGACTGACACCACGACAAGCGATCGTACCCGCGAGTGTTATCTATGGATTATGTGTTATTGGGGGATTCCTGCTCAACCCTGCGACCGGTTTTCTGGTGATGGGGTTGGTCGCGATTTCGCATCTCTACAACGCTATTTTCAAAGCGAAAGGCATCTTAGGGAGTCTCACCCTGCCTTTGGGTATTGGGCTACTGAGTATCTTCGGGGCTTTGGTTGTTAGTGGGACTGTGCCACGTTTGGTGTGGTATGTCTTTGCTGCTACGACACTTTACGATTTAGGAACACATATCACTACGACTTTCAAAGACCTTGCCCGCGACGAACAGCTCGGAATCCTGACGACACCGCTTCAGATTGGTATCCGTCCGGCACTCTTTGTCTCTGCAGTTGCGACGATCCTCGCTTTCGCTATCGCACTTTTGCCATATTGGTTGGAGCCGGACATTCAGAAGTCTTATATTGTTTGGGTGATCTTAGGCATTATTGCGACTGTCGGCACCCGTATCTCACTCTACCTGCAACCGAATGAGGAAAATGGTTATTTCGCGCTGAAGGGTTCAATGGTGGGGTCTATTCTCTTTTTTCCGTGCCTTATCGGCGCGCAGCTATCTATTGCTATTTCCGCAGCGGTCATTCTGCCGTTGCTATTGATTACACTGTTTCTTTTAAGAACGACGCGCCAAGAGGTTTAAGGTGCGATTTTACGTAAGACAGATTAAGGAGACGAATTATCAAATATGAAAAACATTGTTTTGCTTATTACGGATACCTTTCGGTATGACAACTTAGGTGAACGGGCGAAACGACCCATTCGCACGCCGATGCTTGATAAATTTGAGGCGGAGCGCGCAACGGCTATTGACAAATTCTATATGAGCAGCTTCCCGACCGTCCCACATCGCACAGATATTATGACGGCAACAGTCGGCTGGCCACACTACCCGTGGCAGCCAATTGATCAGAGTGGACGGACGGTCATCGCGAGACTTCTGAGTCAGCAGGGATACGCAACACAGCTGATATGTGATACGCCACACCTATTCAATGTCCGTTTCCAGCACTGTTTTGATGCCGCTTTCCAGCACCGCGGACAGGAAGGAGACAAGCCGCTTCTCCATCTCAATGACGAAATAAAAGTCGTTATGCCGAATGAGAAGACGCGACCGCATCCAGCCTTCCGTGGGCACACACTGCCGAATACACACCGTTGGACGAACCGGTACTACCAGTATGAGTCGGAGACGTTCTCCGGTAGGACCTCCGAGACCACAATCCGATGGTTGGAAGAGAATCACAACTCGGGTCCCTTTTTCCTCTGGGTAGATTTCTTTGATCCGCACGAACCGTGGGATCCCCCCGAATACCTCGTCAAACGCTACGATCCGGATTACACCGGTCCGCCGATGCTACATCCGAACTACGGTCTATCGTCCCTCTTTACGGATGCCGAGCTGCACAACCTATGGGCACACTATGCTGGTGAATCTGAACTCGTTGACCGACATATTGGACGGATTCTGCAGAAGGTGGAAGACTTGGAGTTATGGGACGACACGCTTGTTGTTGTGCTATCTGACCACGGAATGTCTATCGGTGAACACAGTCGGACAGGCAAATCCAACATTGATCCAAAGGATGAACGCTACTGGCCCACGTACCCGGAAATTAACCATGAGATGTTCTTGGTTGCTGGTGGTGATGTCCCACAAGGACAACGTTTGGATCTCATCGCGCAGCCGATGGATATTATGCCGACGCTCTGTGAATTGGCTGGTGTTACTTTGGATCCGCCAAAACCGTTTGAGGGACGTTCCTTCGCAAATGCGCTCCTTAATGGCGATGCACAGCACAGGGAATATGCCGTAACGGGTTGCCATATCGGTGCCCGAGATAGCCGTATGCCTCGCCGGGCGACAACACCATTCCTCGTCACAGAACGCTGGGGATACGCCCCTGTCGGCGAATACGGTAGACCGGAACTCTTTGATTTACATGCAGATCCGATAGCCGAGAACAACATCGCTGGAGATAACATGGAACTCGTCAAGGAGTTGCATGAACTGTTTATGTCGCATCTCACGGAGCATAATGCACCTGAGAATTTCCTTGATCTCTGGAAAGAAGAACCGTCTGGCGACGGCACTGGCAAATGGTCTATTGACTATCCAGAAGAATCAGATGAATAAGAAAATCGAAGGTTAAAATGAAAAGAGAGGCTTTAGGTGAAAGCAACCTAAAGCCTCTCTTTATATAATTAAAATTGGTTTAACTGAGACGTGCCCCTACTCGAAAACCTCAAATTCGCCATCTTTGACAATCAAGACAATCGGATCGTAGACTGCGTCCCCAACAGCGTTAAAAGAGAACGGACCGAGGATCGTATCAAAATCTCGAATCTCCGCGAGCGCAGCAGCAATCGCCTCTGGATCGGTTGATTGGGCATCGGCTATTCCTTTGGCGAGGATATGAACAGCGGCGTAAAATTGCGCTGCCCAAATATTGGGTTCCATTCCGTACTTGGTGCTGTAATTCTGAACAAAGGCTTGGTTGCCCGGCGTGTCTGCTGTGCTATGCCAACTCGTAAAAGTGATCGCCCCCTCGGCAGCATCTCCTGCAGCTGCTACTAAATCTCTGGACAACGTGAGATTCACAATAAACGGAATATCGGAAGGAACACCGAGTGCCCGTCCTTGAATCAGAATATTGGAAATGTCCCCGACTGTAGCCGAGATAAAGATGGCATCAGGATTCAATGCTTTGATACGAGTGAACTGGTCGGAAAAGCCAGTCGCCTCAGTTTGGAAACTCTCCGCTGTGAGGATCTCAACACCGTTATCCGTCAGTGCTTTCCTCAATTCCGCATCGCTGGTCTG
Organism: Candidatus Poribacteria bacterium; assembly: GCA_026706025.1. Lineage (NCBI taxonomy): Bacteria > Candidatus Poribacteria > Candidatus Poribacteria bacterium. The sequence continues at coordinate 14,915 of JAPOZO010000043.1, read as the reverse complement.
GGAAAAGAGATCAATCTCGTCGAATAGCGTAGCCACTTTTTGGTACCCGAGTTTCTCCTGTGTCACCCTGACTCCGTTCGGAATAAGCACGTCTGTGGTGAGATTCGTGCGGAAAACAAAATCGCTAATTGCGCTCAAGCCGGAGGCAGCTGAGGAAGGACTGATCGCCACGACCTGATTCTGGTGCGCGATCGGAAAAGCCTCTTGTGCCTGACTTGAGGATCCCGGACCGAGAATAACAGAAACTTTATCTTGATGAATCAGTTTGTTGAAGGCTTCAACCGCGCCCTCTACGGTACTCTGACCGTCCTCCGTGATGAGTTTGATCTTCACGTGGCTGTGTTGTGAGTTGTTAATTTCTGAAACAGCGAGTTCAATACCGTATTCTACCGGAGGACCTGCCAAACTGGAGGGCCCTGTGATAGGGTAGACAGCACCGACTAAAATTTCTTCGTCAATCCCTTCCATCTGCGGCACGGTAGGTTGGACAACCTGCTGAACCCGTTCACAGCCGATAAAACTCGCAATTGGGACAATAATAGCCAATACAAACGCTAAGGTTATGATTTTTCTGATGTTCATATTGAGTCTCCTATTTTTTTTAACTTGGATTTTGGGAAAGTTTCGCTCGGATTGCAGTAAAATTAGTTCCTCTGGGCATGATAAATAGCCCTACAGATTTCCTGTTCCACTCAACGCAATTTTGCATAGCACAAATACGAAAATTTCATAGTACTATGAAAAAGTATGCAGCGTAAATTTCACCTAAACCCAGTGGTGGTATGGATTTACACCTATACTTCAAAATTCACTATTTTTTTGATTTACTATGAAAACTATGAAATTATTTCCTCAGAGTGTATCATGAAATGTTGTCGGTTTCAAGAAATCGTTGATACAATTTAAGTAGTCTCTGGTGCGTCAAGCACGGCATCCAGTTGATCCATCACTTTGTGGAACGCTTCAACGTACAGCCACATTAACTCGAAATCGTTGGGCGGGTTGATATCAAAGACGTAGCAGTGAGAGTCAATGAATTCAACGGCTTTCGGATAATCCTCTGTTTTGTATTCGACTGTTGAACCGTTGCATCGCCACGGGCAGCCTGTACCGTAACCGATTCGGTTCTGGAAAATTTCCTGCGATGGCACGGGTAACCGTTGCCACTGTCCTGTCGGTACACCTTCAGCGCGGAGTGCTTCCTGCACCTTCTCACGTAAAGTGCGTGCTGGAATGTCTAACCCCAACGCTTCTGGATTAAAACCGACAACATAGTTATAATATACCGGTTCACATCCGTCTGGCGTAAAAGGTGTCTCGATGCCGTCAAGTTCGCTGAGATGCAGCGTGAGATAGTTGCAATTTTCGATGCGCAGTGCGTTGTTCGCATCAAGCCGTTTCAGCTGACTCCGAATGAACGCCTGACTGAACATATCACCGCGATACATCCATCCGAGTCCATACGCGTTATACGCCTGCTCCTCACGTTCTCTGCCCGGTACGACGATTTCCCCGAAATACTGCAACAACGCCGCGCGCTTATAAATTTCCTCGTCGTCTGTTGTGAACAGACCGCCTTGACAACCGCTGCTGAGCGTTTTTGATGCCTGCGTGCTGTATCCCGCCGCGTCGCCAAATGAACCACAAAGTTTACCTTTATAACGCGCCCCGTGTGCTTGCGCGACATCTTCAATGACTTTTAAGTTGTGTTTCTTGGCAATGGCGAGGATAGGATCCATATCGGCAGGTATGCCGTGAATATGCACCGGCAGAATCGCACGTGTTCGCTCGGTAATCTTTGCTTCAATCTCGTTCGGATCAATACAATAGGTCACCGGATCAATATCAACAAAAACGGGGATAGCGTTGTGATGGAGCACTGCTGCCGCAGTTGCCCAGAAAGTGAAGGCGGGGATGATAACCTCGTCACCCGGTTCGATACCTGCCCCGGCGACGCAGAGATGTAGCGCAGCGGTGCCGCTATTGACAGGAATACAATACTGAACCCCCATGTATTCCGCCCATTCCTGCGCAAGACCTTCGGATTGGATTCGCTGCTGTTCGGTAATTCTTTCAGAAGCGATGACCTCGGCAATCGCGTCTCTGTCAGATTTGGTAACCTGTGGCCACGGTTGAATCAATCCATCGGGGATCGTCCGTTTGCCACCGTGTATTGCGAGTTTCCCTGCCATGAGTGTGCTCCTTAACGCCTCGAAAAACATGAAGCGTTTGCTTACGCCGCAGTGGAGAATAGCAGTCAGCAACAGGGGGTTCGCTACGTTCACTTTCAGGTGTCAGTTCAAGAGGTTTTTGATTCGTACCGATGACTGAAAGTGTAACGAGCAGCAGTGCTTTATAGATGTGCTATTGCCTTTGGGATCCGTTTTAAAACCTCGTCTCTGCCGAGCAGTGCAACAATATCAAAGAGACTCGGTCCGAACGATGTCCCCGTCAGTGCGATTCGCAATGCCTGCATCGCTGCGACGCGTTTGATATCGTTCTCATCCGTGTATTTCCAAATTGCCGTTTCAACTGTTTCTACGTCAAACGAAGGTGTTTCTTCCAAAATCTGTAAGAGGTTCGTCAGAATCTCACGCGTTTTCTCTTTCTTCTCCTCTGAACCGCCCCACCATTTCTTGACCGCTTTCGGTTCATATTCAAATTCATCGGTAAAAAAATAACGGGTCTGTGGGATGATGTCCTGCAGTGTTGTGAGGCGTTCACCGACGGCCTCTACAATATTTTCCAGCCAGTCGCGCTGTCCAGTCGAATTGATTAAACCTTCTGCCTGCCAGAAGGGGATCACTGCGTCTGTCCGTGCCGAAATATCGAGTTGATTGATGTAATGGGAGTTGAGCCATTCAAGTTTCTTAATATCGAAAACGCTACCGCTTTTGCCGACGCGTTCGAGGTCGAATTTCTCTATAAGCTCATCTACAGAAAAGATCTCTTGTTTATCGTCATAGGACCAACCGAGTCTCGCGACAAAGTTCAGCATCGCTTCGCGGAGATACCCCTGCTCACGGTAACGGTTAACAGCAACGAGGTCGCCGTGATGACGTTTGCTCATCTTCCTGCCACTACTATCGAGCACGAGTGGAATATGCGCAAACTGCGGGACCTCTAAACCGAGCGCATTCGCAATCGCAATCTGTTTTGGCGTGTTATTGAGATGTTCTGTCCCTCGAATCACGTGCGTTATCTGCATCTCCGCATCGTCGATAATTGAGGTGAGATTGTAGTTCGGCATCCCGTTTGAGCGGACAATCACTTCGTCCTCTAAGGTATCGGGATCGATACTGCGTGAACCGAGCACGATGTCCTCAACAAGGATCGGTGTGTCTGGCATCTTTATGCGCACGACCGGCTTTCTGCCCTCGGCGACAAAGCGTTCTACGTCTTCCGATGTCAGGTGTCGGTGCCTTCCATCGTAGGAACGGGTCAGCTTATCGGCACGCGCCTGTGCGCGGATTTCTTCAAGTTCTTCAGGTGTGCAATAGCAGCGGTATGCATTGCCACTTTCAAGCAATTGCTTGACGTACCCCTCATAGATATTTCTCCGTTCCGATTGGACATATTGCTCGTCCCAATTAATGCCCAACCACTTCAACGCATCGTAAATCTCGTGCATGGATTCATCAGTCGAACGTGCCGTATCTGTGTCATCGATTCGGAGGATAAATGTGCCGTTGTGGTGTTTAGCGAATAGCCAATTGAACAGAGCCGTGCGTGCGCCGCCGATATGTAAGTAGCCGGTGGGGGACGGTGCCATCCGCACCCGAACCTGATCTTTCATAGCGGAAACCGATGTTCCGCTGAGTGTGTTGCTCATTTCTTCTGTCCTCTTTGAATCTTCGCCCAGCTATCCCTCAACGGCACTGTGCGATTGAATACCAACTTCTCTGATGTTGTATCTGGATCTACACAAAAATATCCCATCCGAAGGAATTGATACCGGCTTTCAGGTGGCGTGTCAGCGAGACTCGGTTCAACTTTGCAATTGTTTAAAATCTCCAAGGAGTTCGGATTCAGAAACTGTATCCAATCTTCGCCTTCTGCAGCACTTTCGGGTTCACGTTCTGTAAAAAGCGAATCGTAGAGGCGCACGTCAGCATCAACAGCGTGTTCAGCAGACACCCAGTGCAATGTCCCTCTAACTCTGCGTCCGTCTTCCGACCAACCGCCACGCGTTTCTGGATCATAGGTGCAGTGAATCTCAACAATTTCACCAGTATTTTCATCTTTAACAACGCGTTCGCACTGGATATAATAGGCGTGCTTCAGCCGGACTTCTCGTCCGGGTGCTAATCTGAAGAATTTTCGGGGTGGGTCTTCCATAAAATCTTCACGTTCAATGTAGATTTCCCGCGAAAACGGGATTTGCCGTGTGCCTGCGTTCTCATCTTCCGGATTATTTTCTGCATCGAGCATCTCAACCTGTCCTTCTGGGTAGTTGTCAATAATCACCTTAACCGGATCGAGAACTGCCATAACACGTGGTGCCCGACGATTCAGGTCATCACGAATAGAATACTCAAGTTGCCCCATTTCAATGAGGTTATCAGCCTTTGAAACACCGATGCGGTTGCAAAAATCTCGGATAGATTCAGGTGTATACCCACGGCGGCGCATCCCTGCGAGTGTCGGCATCCTTGGATCGTCCCAACCGCTGACGTGTCCACCCTGTACCAGTACCCGAAGTTTCCGTTTACCCAAAACAGTATAGGTGAGATTCAGCCGTGCGAATTCAATCTGGCGGGGTTGATAGATTTCCAACGCTTCTAAAAACCAGTCGTAGAGCGGACGGTGATCCTGAAAATGAACATCGCATAACGAGTGTGTTATCCCCTCAATTGAATCAGATTGCCCGTGTGTGAAATCATAGGTCGGATAGATACACCATTTGTTGCCGTGGCGATGGTGGTCTGCGCGTAAGATGCGATACATCACAGGATCCCGCATATTCAGATTCGGGCTGCTCATATCAATTTTTGCGCGGAGCGTGCGGGAACCGTCTGGGAAGTCGCCGTTACGCATTCCTTGGAACAACGCTAAGTTTTCCGCAACGGACCGATCTCGGTAAGGACTATTTGTCCCTGGCGCGACTAAGGTGCCACGATAACTACGCATTTCGTCTGGGGTCAGATCACAGACGTACGCCTTCCCTTTCTCTATAAGTTTAACTGCGTACCCATAAAGCACCTCAAAATAGTCGGAAGCGTGGTATTCTCGATCTTTCCAATCGAATCCAAGCCAATGGACATCTCGCTTAATCGCTTCTACGTATTCACTCTCTTCTGTAATCGGGTTGCTATCGTCAAATCTTAGATTGTAAAGTCCACCATAATCTTCGGCGATCCCGAAACTAATACAGATAGCTTTAGCGTGCCCGATATGGAGGTAGCCACTCGGTTCTGGAGGGAATCGGGTATGCACCCGACTCTCATATCTGTTTGTCTTGAGGTCCTTTTCAATCTCTTGACGGATAAAGTTTGTGTCGGAGGTGTTGTTGATGTCTTCTTTTAAATGCGGATCTGAATGCTTCATCTAATCTTAGGGTTGGAAACCCAAGTCTTCAGACTTGGGCGGAAAACCCGCTCCTATAAGTAAAGTTCAAGCGTCTTAGCACTTTGAAATCAGATGTTTTAGCGTTTTGGCAAAGACGGGTGCCCCTTAAATCGTAGAGAGAAATACCGCGTTTGCCAAAACCACTGATACGCGTCAAGCCATATTTGATATGTTTGACGAGCGTGTTTTTTACCAAACCATTCTGAGTGGTTCCACCATAACGTGGACGTTTACCCCCTTTTTCAGGGTTCTGCCTGTGAAGTTCGCGTCTGGCAATTGGGATCGGTGAAACACACATCAAGTCTGTATTATCAGGGGCAGAAACACCGCCAATCGTATGATAGGCTAAACACCAACTATCTACACAATGTGCCTCAAATGTTTCTGAAAGTTTCTTAGCGGATTTCTTGAGTCCCAATCTATCACGGATCTCTTTCGTCTCCCACCCTTGAAGGGTGAACAACTTCCAACGCTTCACTATTTCAGCATAGAACCATTGTTTACCGACTTCAAGTGGAGAAAAAGAGGTATTCCATTTCTTTTCATACGGTTTGGTTCTTGCCTTAATATCTTCTACACAGACATGCGTCAGAGGATAGAGTTTTGACAACCAGTCTAAGATCCGCAGTTTCCAATCCCATCTCGCACGTGTCCCCGCAGGGATACGTTCCTTGTTCGCCATACGGTTGGTTCTGTGCTTTCGGTTCGGACATTTCCGAGAACGTCTGCCTCTGCGAAGTCTTCTGCGTTTCTCGACTTTCTTACCAACACCATTGTGAGCGTCTGCTTGCATATTCAAGTAAGTATGTGCTTCAGACTTCACTGTAAATCCTTCTTTCTTACTACCGGGGTCTACACCGACAACAATCTCTTGTTTGAATCGTTTCGATGGTTCTCTGTTAAGTCGGATACAGAACACCGCATGATCCCAATACGGTGTAGCGTCTCCACATTTGATCATCATGCCTGCCCGCGTCGGTGTTGTCGGCATGAGTCTTTCGCCATCTTTACTTTTGACAGGAACGAAGTGCATCGTAAGTTCCCTTTCGGGTTATGTGTTGCCCCTTCGAGATCACGTATCAGAGCGGGTATAGACTTGGGGAGCATCTATACCGTCTGTGCGTGTGCCACCACGAGACACGCGATATTTTACTCTAGAAAACCGTTTACCTTGTGGGTCCCCGTGTGGCTACGGATATTCACAAGTTTCCCAAGTCTTCAGACTTGGGTAGTTGACATCTTATACCGTACCAATCATATATGTCCTGTTTTGGGCGTGTTACAGAGACTTCCGCTCTTCAAAGCGGTATGTCTATAGGGGTTGGAACATCCGATTAATATATTATACCGTCAAAATACCGTAAAGTCAAGGTTAGGGTACGCTTTCAAATCGTATTTACCGAGTTCACGAAGTATTGCGCGAAAATTCGCCTTGATCGCGTAAAAAATAGGCAGATATGTACCCTAACGTGAGTTTGATAAATATTTAGGACAGACACATTTCGTCTTAAAGTCCCCCTGATAAGGGGGATTTAGGGGGTTAAATTAAACCAAGTTGCTACTAACAGATTTTCGGCGTTTCAACAACACTTTTCAAGTATTTTCTTCACCCCGTATGAAGATTAAGAATTTAATCGGGTAATTTTTCCCGATGCCCGGTGCGGTTAGGAAACCGCACCATAGGTGTCAATTTAGTGATTTTTCGTTCGATTCTCGTCTTATTAATTCTGAACTGTGATTTATTTGATTTATTTGATTTTTGTGATAAGATTGAAATCTCATTTGAAAATAAAAGTTGAAGTGCCGGTCGTCCCGTAGGTTGGGTTGAACGGAACTCAGCAGGCAGATGTGTTTTCCAAAAACCTCTTAAATCCAGCGAGGTGTCGTCCGTAATCAAGAACGTAGTGAAACCCAACTTCATACCGTCAGGAGTCCGTAAACCGCTAATGCGTTGGGTTTCTCTCGGTTTTCTGTTTGGCGTGCCATCTATGGTGCAGTCCGAGTGTTGTGTTCCTTTTCAGGGTTTTGGGAATATCCGTTCAACCTAACGGAAATCCGCAGAAACACCCTATCAAAGACCCCAAGCAAAAACACCTACGGGACTTGCGACCTGCATTCCAACCCTACCGGCCTGGGGGTAGCGACGGTTATTATTTCTAAAATTGACACCTATGGTGCGGTTAGGAAACCGCACCTACCGGGCCTGGGAAAACGCAGAATTACCCAAATATTTTATTAAACTTCATTAGGAGTGCTATATTTATCAATAGGTGGCAACTTGCGTTATAGTAAAAAAAGTGAAGGCGGATCCCCTTAAAGATAACTAAGTGTATAACTGTATTTTAGGCATCCTTGGCAGAATTTCTGATACAAATGCTGTGTCTTCTTAGGATATTGGCACGAAACTTGCTACGACTTCAATTGAAGATAAAATAATTAATTCGGCAATTTTTGGCGAAGCCCGGTTCGGTTAGGAAACCGAACCTACCGGTCCTGCGGAAAATATAGAATTGAATTTTAGCATTTTCGATTTTTTTGAAAAAAGTGTAACTATTTCGCCAGTGCATCCGTTTAAAACGTTGTATTGATTAATATACTAATTCAGAAAGGGGTAAAATTATGAAATCCACCGATGTACGCAAGAATCGTCTATCCTTATACGAAACGGCTTTATGCCTCGCTATGGCGAAAGCGCGTCAAGATGAATTGCACTGGGAACGTTTTATTGATAATTTATCCCAGATTTGTGATACGTTTGCCTCCGAGATCGCTTCTGAAGACGCTGCCCCTTCTAAGGAGCAGGGTTCCTAACGCGAGTCAGAAGTATTTTAGACTGACTCTTGGAGTTTGGGATGGTTTTTAAAGATTTTAACGAGAGAGCGGACTAACTTTTCGGGGTCGTGGCGGATTACGTTCATTTCGACGCCACCTTCAGTTACCACCATACCGCAAATGAGGTCCGCTTCAACCACACGAATGCCTTCCTCTTCAAGTGATTCCCCCTCACGGTTATAGGAAACCTGGACCTTTGCTGCATCCGCAACCTGCATTGTTTCCGCTGACAGCAAGGAAATATGTTTCGCCAAGTTGAGCACATCCATCGGATGCGCGGTATTCCCATAGAGCATTGACAACCCTTCTTCCGACAGCGAACGGATTCGCGTCAATTGTGCGACCAATTCTTGGCGCACATACTCTTGAATGATCTCCGTCGGGGCAGGTTGGTTGTTGACGAGAACGTAGTCAAGCGCAATCTTCGCATGGTCAAGGACAGCGTTCACATGGTCGGTCACGGCATACCCATCGGTTTCCCCGGGTTGTGTCATTACGTTACAGATGTAGATTTTCATTGCGGGGGACTGTTGTATCGCTTCTACAATCCCTTTGATAACGAGATTCGGCATAATGCTGGTGTATAGGCTTCCGGGACCGATAAGGATAACATCTGCATTAAGAAGGGCATCTGTTGCGCCTTTATGCGCTTGACATTCATAAGAGCCGTCAGTTGGGTGATGCGTTTTTCCATTTTCGCGGGGTTCAAAGAAGACGCGCCTGATAGGTTCGCGATTCTCTCGCATAGGAATCGTTGATTCACCATGAACGATTTCGCCATCGGCGAGTTCCGCACAGAGTATGGTGTAATCCAAAGTAACAGGGATGATTCTACCTCGGACAGCGAGGAGGCGGGAGGCGGCTTGAATTGCCTTCGGGAAGTTGCCCTTCAGTTCTGTCAACGCGGTTAAGAGGATATTTCCGACGGTATGTCCGCCGAGTTCACCGTTGCTTGAGAACCGGTATTCAAAAAGCCCCGCGAGTTCATCGGCATCGGACAAGGTAAATAGAAGCCTTCGGATGTCACCAGGCGGTAGCATATCAAATTCTTCAACGAGCCGTCCTGAACTTCCACCATCATCTGAAACGGTGACGATCGCTGCCAAACTATCTAAATCAATAATGTTGTCTTTACCTATCTCTAAATCAGCATACCGCTTGATGCCGCTGAGAAGAGCAGATAAACCACTTCCGCCTCCGATGCAGGCAAGTTTCAAAGTCATAATCTCTCCAAGCTGAATCGCGGTTTTTTTACTTAGTGGTCGGAACTTTAGGTTTTCCGCGAATTATATTACATTGCACCTTTATAGGGCAGCGTAACAGATAACGCAATTAATACGACATCTGTTTCATTAAGGTCGTCAAAGTTTCAAGTGTTTCATCACACAATCGCTCTGCCGCTTCGGAAGTCGGGGCTTCACTAAAAACTCGGATTACGGGTTCTGTACCCGATTTGCGAATGTTTACCCACCGATCGCTCCAGACACGTTTAACACCATCCGTTAGTTCAAGGGATAGTTCCGTTCCAGTGTCACATTCTTCTTTATACACCTTTAAAACCGTATCAACAAGGTGCGTCGCAACTTCTTGCGACGGGATCTCCAATTTTTTCTGGCACATCTGATATTGCGGCATGTTCTCCACGAGCTGCGTTACAGTACCACCAGATTCAGCGAGGTGTTGAACAATCGCTGCAATAGAGGTGATTCCGTCCGTTGTGTAGTGCACATTAGGGTAAATGACACCACCAGTGCCTTCCCCGCCAATGACTGCCCCAACTTCTTGCATCTTCTCAACCACCCAACCTACACCCACTTTCGTACGATGCAGTGTTACCCCGTGATTCGCCGCAATATCGTCTAACATTCTGCTTGTTGATACCGTCGCGACGAGGTCACCTTTCGTTTTGCTGAGGATAAAATCGACGACGAAGGCGAGCGTCCATTCACCGCTGAGCGGCACACCGCGTTCTGTGACAACAACAAGTCGATCGGCATCACCATCGTGTGCCAAGCCAATATCTGCCCCGGACGCTGAGACAATTTCACAGAGTTCATCTAACGCATCAGGTGTAGGTTCAGCAGGGCGGCGGAAATTTCCGTCCGCGACACAATTTAGTGCAACAACCCGACAGCCGAGTTTCCTCAAGAGCGATGGACTGATAACGCTGCCAGCACCGTTCCCGCAATCAATTACGACCTTCAATCCAGTCTTTTGAATTAATTTCGGTCTAAGCCAAGAGGAACATAGCACCTGTTCTAAGTGATACGCCGTTGCATCTTCGTAAGTTTCAAGTGTCCCTTGTTCATTCCAAGGCGCGAGCGCGAAATCCTCTGCTTCGTAGATGCGTAGCAATTCATCGCGTTCTGCTTGTGTCAGGAGGTTACCTGAGGCAGATGCCAATTCGATGCCGTTCCAAGCGACTGGGTTATGACTTGCTGTAATGGTTATACTTCCCTGCGCGTGCAGTGCCTTCGCCATCAAGAGGACAGTCGGTGTCGGACAAAGCCCCACATCAATGACGTGACATCCGGTCGCAAAAAGCCCGGCGAGGACTGCATGTCTAAGCGTCGGACTTGAGGTGCGGGAATCCCTACCGATGACGACTGTTCTACCACCGACAAAAGTGCCAAATGCCATTGCGAATTGCGTAATGACTCGGACATCAAGCGAGATGCCAACCTCTCCACGAACGCCTGAAACACTAATAATCGGTTTTCCTACTTTTCCCATGTAACCCTCTCTGTGGTGTTTATGCGATGGCTCCGCGATGTTTGCACATCCGCCACGCGCCTAAAAAACTGAACCCACCGATCACCAGATGCCATACGCCTATAAGATACCACGGGTTTGGATACCTATAATCGTACGAAGTGACCGGTGTAAGTTCGTAAAGCACAGGTTTTCTGAAGATGTCCATCCCTTCAAAGATACCACACACCGCAATAAGCGGGTTTAGATGCAAGACTGGTGATATAAAGGGCTGAAGGTTGTTCACATAACGTTCTAAGGGATTGAGTAAAAATGCACCACCTATCAAAACACACCATAAAAGCGTAGCGAATTCTGCACCGAAAAGTGCGTCTCTGAAAATATGTGCGCCCCACATTCCGACTGCCGCCGCCGACAAACTATAGATTCCCAATATCAACACCATCTGTAACGCCTTCGTCAATGGGAGATTCGTGGCGAACAAAGCGACAAAAGTCGATAAAAATACCCAGCCTAACACCAGTACCTGACTCATCACAAGCTGCTGCAACAACCACTGCCCAGAAAAGATAGGGCTAAGTGTGAGTAGCCGCGCAGTCTGCGCGTTAAAACGGGTTCCAGAAAAGCTTGTATGAACAGCATAAGCGGCGAAATAGGGGGCTATCAAAAGCACAACACATACCTGTGCCATAAAAAAACATTCTATCGGTAAACCGAGTTTAATGTGCATCAATAGTTGATAGATAATCCACAACAAGGCACTCGCGATGCTGCACACCGAAAGGGATTTTATGAGGTAGCTGCGATTGTTAATAGTCATACGAAGAGACGACTTTATTGGGCTTGTGTTCGGCTGCGGAGCCGCAAAATTGCCTCGGCAATGGAGATAAGATTCGGGTTAATAATCAACGCCTGCTTATAGGCATCAATGGCTTCGGTGATTTTACCGAGTCTAACATAAACGTGTCCCATCCCTGCGAACGCCCCGAAATGATTCGGATTCAGCGAGATAGTCCGTTTGCAATCACGAATCGCTTTGCTCCATTCCTCAAGCATAAAGTATGCAATAGCGCGTTGGTTATAACCCTCAGCGAAATTTGGGTTTGTCTCGATTACCGTGGTGAACCGGTCAACTGCATCCTGATATGCCTTGTTCTTGAGCAAATTTTTCCCATCTTCAAGCATGGCGTCAACGGTATCATCACCGGAATGCGACCAGATTGCCCAGAGCGCGTATTCAGCATTGTAGCGGGTCCCACGATCATCGTTTTTAAGTGCTTCTACCAATGCCGGAACTACTTCTGATGTGCCAATTAAGCGGAGCGCAAATCCCGCGGCGCGACTTATCAACGGGTCTTCGCTATGAAGATAGACAATCAGATCGGCTTCTGAATAGTTAGCATTCAGCACTTGTTTGAGTTTCTCACCATCTCCTGAATTCTTGAACATCAGTTTCGCCAGTTCGGAAAATCCGTTGTTCCCATACATGGTTAAACCTCGCTATCTTACTGTTTCACTGCTATCTTGCTGTTCCACTTAGGGATAATTATAACAGATTTCTGCCGGAATAACAATCTTAAATGCCAGTGCCATCAAAAAGTTTGCAATTTAGATGGATAGCTGCTACAATTCCCTTGGTAGGCAGATAAAGTTAGCTGCCAAAACATTAGAGAGAGTGGAGTTACACACAAAACGTGAAAAGACGAAAAATTCTTATCCTCTGCATCGACGCGGGGAGTCATGACTATCTCGCGGCGAGCGACCTTCCAAACCTTCAAAGATTGGCAAAAACCGGATTTTATCGGCATGCCAATGCCGTTATTCCGTCTGTTACGAATGTCAACAATGTGAGCATCGCAACTGGCACCTTTCCTGAGACACATGGCATCACGACGAATTACCATGTAGACAGAATGACTGGCAAAGGCGAATTTATTGAGGATAACCGTTTCCTTCTCGCACCGACACTCTTTGAAATCGCAAAAGCGTCTAAATTTGCAGACAAAACCGCACTGTTTGTAACAAAGAAAAAGTTGTTACGAATGTTAGAAGCCGGTACCGACATCGCTGTTGCCGCTGAAGCACCACCGCCTGAATATATCCAGATGGCTGGACAGGTTGAGCCGATTTATTCAATTGAAATCAACTGGTGGCTCCTACGTGCTGTGCGCGAGACTGTGCGTAGAGACGATCCAGAACTTGTCTACTGCTCAACAACGGATTGGGTCCAACACAAATACGCGCCCGATGCCGAACCGTCGCAACGCCATCTCGTAGTACTCGACCAAATCATCGGTGACATTGTAGATGATGATCCAGAACGTGAAATCTATATTACGGCGGATCATGGGATGTTGGAGAAGACCACCGCACTTGACCCGGGCCGCTTGCTAACGGAGCAAGGTATCCCCGCGAGTGCCATCCCGATTATTAAGGATCGATACGTTGCACATCACGGCAATTTAGGTGGCGCGGCATACGTATTTCTAAAAAGCCATGCGGATACACCAGAAGCGATTCAGAAACTGCTGCGTACGCCCGGTATTGAAGAAGTGTACGCTGCAGAAGATGCCGCAGGCAGGTTTCGGCTCCATCGCGAACGGATCGGCGACATCTTTGTGTTAGCAGATGAAACGACTGTCTTCGGTGAATTGGAAACCGCAGTTGAACCAACCGCTGTGCGGTCACACGGTTCGCGACACGAAAGTTATGTGCCGATTATTGGGTATAATAGCCCTTGGTCAGCAATAGATTTTGAATATAATCTTGATATCGGAAGACTATTTTTAGAAAGCCTGCGTTAATCAATAGTGCGTTACGGGCTTGAAACTGCGCGTACGCACCTACATGTATAGGAGACACTATGTTAACAGACAAAGAAAAAACTGAAGGCTGGATATCCCTATTTGATGGTGAAACGCTCAACGGTTGGGGTGCCACCGGAAAAGATGAGGGATGGGTTATTGATGATGGTAGTATTCTCTGCACCGTTCAGGGTGGAAAATATCTCTATACCGAACAGCACTACGATAACTTCGTCCTGGCACTCGATTACAAAACCGAGCCGAAAGTCAATAGCGGAATTTTCATCCGATGGGCAGACCTTGATGATGCCGTTCAGAGCGGACTTGAAATCCAGATTTTAGACACACACGGCAAAGAACCGACGACGAATCACGACTGCGGCGCGCTGTATGATGCGCTCGGACCGACCCGAAATACGTGTAAACCCGCCGGTGAGTGGAATCAGATGACCATCACATGTGATGGTAGCATTGTTGCTGTAGCACTTAATGATGAAGAAATTGTCCGTGCTGATCTGGATGAGTGGGACACGCCACACAAAAACCCGGATGGCAGCCGGAATAAGTTCGGCATCGCGCTCAAGGATTTCCCACGCGGCGGTCACATTGGTATCCAGGACCACGGTGGGAAGATCTGGTGCCGAAACATTAAGGTCAAGCCGCTATAGGGATGTCCGTAACTATTGCGTCCATGCGTGGTTCTCAGACTCCTCAATTGGACGCAATAAATAGTTTAGGAAAATTATCACCGAGAAGAATTTGATCGGGTTCATAGTGCTATATTAACATGAGGGTGTTTTATAAATAATAGTTGTCAAAAGTCAGGATACTGGGTATCCTTTCATTTTATACCACATAAATTGAAGGAGACACCCATGCAATATCCTGACATCAGAGAGTATATCACATTTCTGTTTTCAATGTTAGATGAGTTCTCACTACTCCAGAGCCATTCAGTTTTCGTTATTAGAAATTTTCTATGATCTTTAGAGCATGTGC
>JAPOZO010000042.1 GCA_026706025.1 Candidatus Poribacteria bacterium | reverse complement strand
CATTACTCGCTTCCTTAAGGTCTTCTTCCTTAACAAGTTCGCCTGTATCTGGATCTAAGTAATACAACTCTATATCAAATCCCTGTCGAATCTCATCCTTCAGCTGCTTTACGGCTTCTTCAGTGAGTAGATCGCCAGCCTTAACTGAGACGTCGGGGTGTTGCACTTGTGTCACGCGGTAGTGAGGCGTTACAAACCGTTGGAAACCGTATTCTGCGAGTGCTTTGACGTACTCTGCTTGTGACAACTGCTGACCGATCTTCAAACGGCAATCGCTATCCAAAACAGCAGTAACTTCGTAGAGCCAGGTCTTGGTATCAAAGCCTTTATAACGCTCAGTGTTTTCGCTATACTGTTTCTCGCTGAGTAATTCGCCTTCACGTAGTTGGCAACCTGGGTGATTGACTTGTTGGACTTTGTAAGCAGGTCCATCAAGATTTGCCCGGTTTTCGGTAGCGATCCAGAGATCACGTTCCTGTTTGACGGTTCGTCCGGGTTGGAAATCTCGGAAACGTACGGTGCCGCTGGCTTTGGATAGGATCTTATGCTGCCGGGCTTCCGAAACATCCTCAACAGCACCCCCTGTATGGAATGTACGCATCGTCAGCTGCGTTCCGGGTTCACCAATGGATTGTGCGGCGATAATCCCGATGGCTTCACCAACATTCACAAGGCTATTTGTTGTCAGATCGTTCCCGTAGCATTTGGCGCAAACGCCTTCGTCGGTTTGGCAGGTAAGGACGGAGCGTACCCGCACCACCTTTATGCCAAGGGCATCAATCTGGCTCGCCATCTGTGAGGATATGATGGTGTTGGCAGGAACAAAGACATCACCACTCTCCGGATGGACAATGTCCTCGGCGGTGGTGCGTCCACTAATTTTAAAGGCGAGGTCCCCGCCTTCTGTCGCGAACTTCTGGATGCTATTCAACGTATGGCAATCTTCAGCAGTAACGCGGACATCCTGTGCGACATCGACAAGTCTCCGGGTGAGGTATCCCGAATGCGCAGTTTTCAGTGCTGTGTCCACCAAACCTTTACGCGACCCGTAAGTAGAGTTAAAGTAGTCGAGTACATCCAACCCTTCGCGATAGGAGCAAAAATAGTTAGGGAGATCTGAGTCGCCTTCCCGAGAAGTCGCTGTCCCTATCGGTGGAATAAGGATATCACCATCCTGCTTTGCCTTCAGTCCAATAAAAGCACTGATTTGCATAAACGGATCTTTTCGGGCGCGAGCCCCACTATCCGCCATAATATGTACTGGGCTGAAACCCTCCACCGTTTTGTCATCTACCTCTAATCCATTGTGATCGACGTTCGGGTGAACCTTACGCGGGTCTCCACGCTCAACAAGGGCGGTCTCTATCTGGGGTAAGGTTTCAAACATCTCAGCTTCGATCTTGTCTTTTGCGTTCAGCCAGATGCGAATCTGCTCGTTTTCGGATTCCTCGCTTTCAGTTGCGGGGGCACCTTCAAGGAGATTTTCAATTTCTGCCTTTGCCGTATTCACCAACTCGTTCCGGCTGTTAGGTGTAATATAATCCGTGATCCCTGGCGAAATGCCGCTCAACGTTGCGTACTCAAAAGCGAGTTTTTGGACATTTTCAAGTACTTCGGTTGTGATTCGTGTGCCTAACTCGTTAAAGCATCGATGAATTAGGGCAGATAATTCCCTACCTCCTGCCTCGGCATTGAAAAAATGAATATGCTGCTGCGAGTGTTCATCTTCCCATGCTAATTCAGAAGGGAGCACTTCGTTAAAGATAACCCTCCCTACTGTTGTGAGAATAGGTTCCGTAATTTTCACACCTTCGTCAGATAAAGAGAAAAGTTGAACACTGTCGTGCAGTTTAAGTTGACCTGCAGCATGGGCGGTGATAACCTCCTCCGGATGCGCGAAGCGTCGGTGATACCACGGCTTGTCACGAAGTGCCTCAAACGCAGAAGCGTCTCCTGCCGTGTACGCCTCGTGCAAAAGTGCGGCATCTTCAGCGTGTCCTGCTAACGTTTTGGTAAGGAAACTGGGTCCAAGGACCATGTCGAGTTCAGGAACGGCGATTGGACTCCCGTGTGAAGGCTTCAAAATGTTGTGGCTACTGAGCATGAGGAGTTTCGCCTCAGCCTGTGCCTCGACCGTCAGCGGTACGTGAACCGCCATCTGGTCGCCATCAAAATCAGCATTAAACGCCTTACAAACGAGGGGCGGAATTCTGATGGATTTACCTTCCACCAAAACAGGCAAAAACGCTTGAATGCCAAGACGGTGCAAGGTCGGTGGTCGGTTGAGCAAGACCGGATGGTCGGCGATGACTTCCTCGACAACTTCCCATACAGGCGAATCGGAGTCAACGTGTTCAGCGATATGCTTTGCCCGCTTAATTGTCTGTGTATAGCCGTATGCTTGCAGTCGCTCAATGATAAACGGCTTGAACAATTCGACCGCCATCCGTTTAGGGATACCACATTGGTGTAGCCCTAATTCAGGTCCAACAACGATAACACTCCGTCCAGAGTAGTCAACCCGTTTACCGAGTAGGTTCTGACGGAACCGTCCAATTTTACCTTTGAGGACCTCAGCGAGGGATTTGAGGGGACGATTCCCAGGACCGGTGACACGTCTGCCGTGCCGTCCATTGTCGAAGAAAGCATCAACGGCTTCTTGTAACATCCGTTTTTCATTCCGAAGGATCACCTCTGGGGAACGGAGTTGTATGAGTTTACGGAGTCGGTTGTTGCGATTGATAACACGGCGATATAGGTCGTTGAGATCACTGGTAGCGAAGCGTCCCCCTTCAAGCGGAACAAGGGGTCGTAAATCCGGTGGAATCACAGGAATGACATCCAGGATCATCCATTCGGGTCGCTGTTCAGCTTCTGCAAAGTCTGCCATCTGCTTCAGCTGCTTGGCAACCTTAAGTTTTTTCTGATTGCTCGTCGTTTCCGCCAACTCTTGGGTGAGTGCTTCTATCTTCTCTTCAAGATCAATGTCGCTAAGGATTTCACGGATAACTTCGGCACCGGTGCCAGCGCGAAAGCCGCCCCAATGCTTATTACTATGTTCTACGTATTCGACTTCGGTTAACACCTGTCCGACTTCAAGTGGGCAATCTGGATCGGTTACCTCAACAACAATAAAGCCTTCAAAATAGAGTACGCGTTCAACATCACGTGAAGAAAGGCCACAGAAAACGCCGATGCGTGATGGAAGCCCTTTGAAGTACCATATATGGGAGACAGGTGCAGCGAGTTGGATATATCCGAGTCGGTCCCTGCGGACGCGTTGTTGTGTAATCTCAACGCCACAGCGGTCGCATATCATCCCTTTGTGCTTAATACGCTTATACTTCCCGCAGTTACACTCCCAATCCTTTTGTGGTCCGAAAATAGCCTCACAGAAAAGTCCTTCAGGTTCCGGGCGGAAGGAGCGATAGTTAATAGTCTCCGCTTTCTTGACCTCACCGCAGCTACATGTGCCTTTTTCCGGGCAGATAAAGGTACCATCTGTAGCCTCAGCAGGCGTTCGGCGTTTACAACTCGTTTGTTTCGCCGAATCCTTTATCTGATCAGGCGAGGCTATCTTTATGGAGATGCTGTCAAATGCCGTGTTCATCAGTTCTCCTTATAGTGGTTATCAGTTATCAGTTGTCAGTAGTTTTCAGTTTTCAGTTTTCAGTTTTCAGTTAAGAGGTGCTGTGGTTAATCATAAACCTCTTTAACTTTGACCAACAACTTAGAAGAAACACCCAAGCAAAAACACTACAGATAATTTTGCTAAGGCGCGAGTTGTTGGTCAAAACTGAAAGCGTAGTGTACCGAGTACTGACGACTATTCCTCATCTTGGTCAAGAGATACGTGGAGTCCGAGGGTCTGGAGTTCACGGACTAATACTTTGAACGATTCGGGAGTTCCGGGCGGGTCGGGGTTTAGCCCTTTCACAACCGATTCATAAATCTCTCTTCTGCCAAGAACATCATCCGATTTAAGTGTGAGCATTTCTTGAAGTGTATGCGCAGCCCCGTAAGCTTCCAATGCCCAGACTTCCATCTCACCGAGCCGTTGACCGCCGTGTTGTGCCTTACCGCCGAGCGGTTGTTGTGTAACGAGAGAGTAAGGCCCAGTGGAGCGAGCGTGCATCTTATCGGCAACGAGATGGTTTAATTTGAGAAAATAGACGTATCCCACTGTCACTTCTTGTGCGAACGGTTCCCCCGTCCTGCCGTCAAAAAGGATGCTCTTACCCGTGCGTTTGCTGCGCTCTGGCAGATCGGTTTCACCGAGCATTTCAAAAACTTCTTTCTCGGTCGCACCATCAAATACAGGAGATTCCACGCGGATACCGAGTTCATGGCAGGCCCATCCGAGGTGAATTTCCAAAATTTGACCGACGTTCATTCGAGAGGGCACCCCCAAAGGATTCAACACCAATTCAACGGGCGTACCATCTGGCAGATAGGGCATATCCTCAGCTGGCAAAATTTTCGCAACAACGCCTTTGTTCCCGTAGCGCCCCGCCATCTTATCACCGATAGAAATAGGACGTTTGCTGGCAACATAGACTTTGACCCGCTTGATAACACCGGGCTTGAGTTCATCGCCCATTTCCAATTGCTGGAGTGCCTGCTCTTTTTCATCCGTGTAAGCGGTTATCCTGCCCTGAGCCATCTCCTCAACGCGCTGAATGTGCTCTTTCGCCTCGGTATCAGTCACGTTGATGTCCGAGAACGACAAACTACACGCCTTACGCGCTTTCTGGTAGTCGGCATCAGAAACAGACTCGCCAACCGATAGTGTGCATTTCGGATCGAAAACAGCGGTAATGTGCCAAACGCTTTCAGTTTTTAGGTCTCTGGCAGTTCTACTGAGCGCGTCCTGTTCTTCTGCAGTGAGTTGCTGACCGGCTTCTACAAGACGTGCCGGATAATCGTTACACACCTGCAGATACTCGGCATCGGAAAGATTCTGCCCCGTAGTCAGGGGACATTCCGGATCAAAGACTTCTTTAATTTCCCAGAATAGCTCTGCTTGCAAACCGGGATAGATTCCACTGAAATCCGCCCAACTCTCTTCGGCGAGTTCTTCGCCTTCCATAACCGGGCATCCGGCTTCCGACAGTTGAATGATAACGGATTGTTCAAATTCTGGGCGTTCCCGGGCTTCCAACGTTGTGTTGTCTACAAGTTCGTAGAAATCATAGTTATCGGGTTCAAGGTCTTCTTCAGTCAGCAATATCCCGAACCGAGCGTTCGTTGCAGTAAGCGTCTCCTTAAGCTGCTCGGTATCCGGTTCGCCCTCGGCGTCCTCATCGTCGGCGTAAGTGTTCTTATGCAGGGCAATAGCAACTACACTGCCATCGTAACCGAGAAGTGAAACATCAACATGCGCTGCTTGCGCACTTAAAGGTTCCTCTTCCTGCCTAAGTAGTTCACTATCTCCCAAGAGTGGCTTGCAAACTCCACTCAAATATTCCTCCACTGCGCTGACGATTTCGGCGGATGAAGCTGAGGATATACCTAATTCTTCAAAGTTCTCGTCCTCGTCGCTGTCAGTAACCGCTGTCCCTTCGGGTAAGGCATCTGGCGATCGTGTCGCGATAGTAGGAATAGGTTCAGGAATACTTGTTATCCTATAACGGGGATCCGCAATGAAGGCCTCAGCGGTTGTATCCTCCGTTACCGTCCGATACTCATCCGCCGTGAAACCGGAGATGTAGGTATCTAAAACTTCGGCAGTCAGGCTATCACCAGCATTCGCAAAAGGTTCGGAATCACCGACAGCGTAAAGAGGTTCAACGAGTTCACATCCGATGAGCGCATTGCGAATCTCCTCAATTTTCCGACGGCGGATCGAAGCGGTCTGCTGCCGCCAAGTCTCCTCAATCTCCTTACGTTTCGATTCATAGCGTAACCCATCAGCCATTGACAACCCGGAGTCGTCTTGCATCCAGTTCCCGCGTCGTTGCGCGCCATCGGGTTTACGTGAAAATACCTTTACATCAATGACGACGCCTTCAACCCCAGGACGCACATAGGTAGAAGCATCTCGGACCTCTTTAACTTTTTCACCAAAGATCGCTCGTAGGAGTTTTTCTTCGGGTCCATATTCGCTTTCACCTTTCGGTGTGATCTTGCCAACAAGGATACTCCCGGCTTTAACAACGCTACCGACACGGATGATCCCTTCCTCGTCAAGTTGACCGAGTCGCTGTTCGCTAACATTCGGAATGTCCTTCGTAATTTCCTCCGGTCCTACCTTCGTTTCGCGCGCCTCTACTTCAAATTCCTCAATGTGGATAGAGGTGAAGGTATCCTCTTTAATGAGTGTCTCACTTATAAGGATAGAGTCCTCATAGTTGTGGCCACCCCAAGGCATGTAAGCACACAGGATATTTCGACCGAGTGCGAGTTCCCCATTTTCTGTAGAGGTGCCATCAATAATGACCTGTCCGGCATCAACTGTATCCCCCACTGCAACGATCGGACGTTGATGGATACAGGTGCCGCTGTTACTCCGCTTGAACGTTTGGAGTTTATAAACATCATAGCCCATCTCACTGAACGTATTTTCACCTTCATCATGGTGAAGGGCTTCGCCTGTGTATATGAGAATTTCATCGGCAGAGACACTTGTGACAGTTCCTGCCCGCTTAGCAGTGATCAGTGCCCCGGAATACCGCGCTGCAGGTTCTTCCATTCCTGTCCCGACGAGCGGTGATTCTGGGCGGATGAGCGGGACGGCTTGGCGCTGGTGGTTCGCCCCCATCAAAGCACGGTTTGCATCCTCGTGTTCCAGGAACGGGACAAGTGCGGCAGAGATGCCAACAATCTGCTGCGGTGAGACTCCGATGTAGTTCACCTTTTCCATCGGGAGCGACACGACATCCTCACCACTGCGAATAGGCAGAAGTTGTCCTGAAGCCTCCGCGTCCCCATTTGTAGTTTGTGGGATATCGCGCGATGCGGTCTTCGCGGCAATGTGGACGGTATCTTCGCTATCTGCTGTGAGATATTCGATATCTTCTAAAACGTCACCCTTCTCCACTTTATGATACGGCGTTTCTATAAAACCGTAAGGGTTTATCCGCCCATAGCAAGCGAGAGACACAATCAGTCCGATTGAGGGGCCTTCGGGAGTTTCCAAAGGACAGACCCGCCCGTAATGTGTCCAATGTACATCCCGCACAGCGGCTGTTGCTCTGTCTCGATGAAGTCCACCTGGACCGATCGCTGAGATACGACGCTTGTGTGTCAATTCATCCAGCGGATTAATCTGTTGCATAAATTGCGACAACTGGTTTGAACCGAAGAATTCACGAAGTGCCATCATAAGCGGTTTCGGATTTACAAGTGAAGACGGTACGACTTTGGCAACATCGTTATTGGTACTCAACCGTTCGCGCGTCGTCCTACGAATTTGGAATAATCCCATTCGGAACTGGTTTTCGAGGAGTTCCCCAATAACGCGTACCCGTCGATTGCCGAGATGGTCAAGATCGTCTTTCGGTGCTAACCCGTTATGCACTTTAAGCAGGTGATCGACCGTAGCGGCAATATCTGCGGGGCGAAGTGTGCGCAGCGTTTCTTCAGGCGGTTCTCCGTAAACCGGTATCCTCTGGAATTTTCGGTTCAGTTTGTATCTTCCAACGATGCCTAAATCATATCGGTGTGGATCAAAAAGCAGCCATGTGAGGTGCTTACGCGCATTCTCTATATTGGTGGTATCCCCGGGTCTCAACGTACGAAAAATGGTAAGTAGCGCTGCATCTTGTAAAGAGTATTGCGCCTCGTAGTCTGCCTGTCGATCGCGTTCGAGTGTATTCCGTAAAAATCGAATGCGTTGGCAATCCTCCGTATCGAGAACAGTGAGCGCTTCAACACCAGATTCTTGGAGACGCTCTAATTCGGTTTCGGTAAGGAGTGTATTCGCGGTAAGGAGTACTTCACCGGTTTCTTGATGGATAACGTCTTCAGCACAGACCCTCTCTTGCGCATCTTCGGACAGCGTCTGCTCAGCCGTGAAAGCCTCTTTTCCGTAGCGTGCAAGCGCGGCTTCGTATTCTGAATTCGTTAGTACTTGCCCAAGTGTAAACTCACATCCGCTGTCGTGGGTATCAACAACACGACGAAGCAGTTCGGTTTCAAAGCCCTTCCATTTTCTGCGGAAACTGGTACGCTCTTTCTCCGAAAGAGGTTGTCCGACTTCGAGTGGGCAGCCTTCATCCTCATCTGATACAAGCGTAACACGATAATACTTCTCAGTCTCGAGATCGGGATAATCCTTGCTCGCCTGCCGAAATTCTGCAGCGTCTAACAAATCACCTGCTTTAACCTGTATTGCGGGTCCCTCTACGTGGGTAACCTGCCATCCGTCAAGCACAAGTCGTTCCGTTTTGGCGTAGAGTTTCAAGATGTCCGCGTCTGATGACCAACCGAGTGCACGCAGCAGCACGGTAGCGGGTAATTTTCTACGTTTGTCGATGCGGACATAAATCTGATCCTTCGTGTCTATTTCAAATTCAACCCACGCCCCTCGATAGGGGATAATTTGTGCAGTCGGTGTCCGTCTTCCGGTTGGCAACGATTTCTCAAGAAAGATGACCCCCGGCGAACGATGCAGCTGACTCACGATGACACGTTCACTGCCGTTGACAATGAAGCTGCCGTTTTCAGTCATTAATGGTACTTCACCGAGATAGACATCGGATTCTCGGATATCTACGACGTGCGGTTCATCGGCATCCGGATCGGCTTCACGCAGTACAAGCATGATACGCGCTGTGAGAGAGACTTGATACGTCACACCGCGCGCGACGCATTCTTGTAGTGTATATTTGGGTGTGCCGAGAGTGTAACTGACAAATTCAAGGCTATTGACCTCCGAAAAATCTCGGATGGGAAACACTTCCTTAAATACTGCTTGGAGGCCTGTATCTATACGTTCATTGGGTGAGACATTTCGCTGTAAAAAGGCATCATACGAAACCTTTTGGGTTTCTATAAGATTCGGGAGTTCTGTCCGAATCTGCATTTTGGCAAAAGATTTTCTGGGCGTTTTGTTCACTGAAAGGAGTCCCCCTATTTGGCGGTGGTTACGCAGCTTACGAGTAAACTTTTGAAAAAGCCTGCTGCCGCATCTGCTTTTTCCGTCTTAATATGGTGACATAGCATAACAGAATATTATACATTATAATTCGCGGCATGTCAAGAAAAAATCAAAAAAAAAGCATTTTTTTCGCATTTTAATGAAATTAAAGTTCAATATTGTCCTCATAAGCCTCAATTTTCGACGTGCCCAAGGTCATTTATAGTAAAACTTATAATTAATTGGGCACCCTCAAACAGTCTGAATGCCTATAACAGGCATTCAGACTGGCACAAACTACCTATGTTTTGTCCAATAGGACCAACATTTCATATTGTTGGAAAAGTG
>JAPOZO010000041.1 GCA_026706025.1 Candidatus Poribacteria bacterium | reverse complement strand
TGTTTGACCGCACGACTGTTGATATCGATCTTGAAGATTTGTTGTGTCTTATCTATGCCTTGTGTATACGCAAGCGCATTTTCATCTGGAGACCAGACCGGCAGATAGGCTCTAAGTCCTTTTTTACTCACAATCTGCTTAATCCGCGTCCCATCTCTGTTTAGAATGTAGATTGTTCCCTGATCAGCTAAGGCGGCATCGGGAGGTAGTGTGGAAAAAGCGATTTTATCGCCGCTCGGAGCCCATGCTGCGTAATTGGGGCGTAGCGGACGTGCGCCTCCGGCGGGATTGAAAAGTTTGAATGTGTCTTTTTTGTTTGTTTTTAAATTCAGAACGGAGAGTTTTCTGTCAAGCCAATCTGCGAAGATAAATACAATCTCTGTCTCGGTTGGAGACCAGTCAGGATTACCTCCATATTTGTTGACCCGTACGATCCGTCTCTCTTTTTCGCCCTCTATCGTTGCGGTGTAGACGGCTTCCTTGAAATATTGAAGGTATGCGATTTCTTTTCCATCTGCAGAAAAAGTGGGGTGGTGTCTCCGGTCTGAACGGTCAAAAATCTTCTGTACGTTTTCTCCATCAGCGTCCATCAAAAAAAGATCAGGAATCCCTTCATTTCGGTCGGAGACGAACAAAATTTGGTCTCCCGTCGGAGACCAGACAGCAGACGTATCATTGGCGCGGTGCCAAGTTAACCGAACCTGTTCACTTCCATCAGGATTCATCGTATAAATTTCCCCGTTGCCATCACGCCAGGAGGTAAACAAGATTTTTGGCGTTTTCGGTGCTTTCGCCCACGCACAATAACTGCTGGAATTGAATAGCACTAAACTGAGAAAATAAAAAATGAGAAAAAGTTTGATGTTCACGCGATAACACATTTCGGATTTGAAATTTTTCATTGCCCTTCCTCCGCGCTGTCGCCGACGGTTAATCCTATGACACTAATTCTAACCCAAGTTGCTACTAACTGGTTTTACACACTTCAGAAAGGTTTTTCATCTTTTTCTTCACCCCGTAGGGGTGTAATGTCTATAGAAATGACGTATCTAATCTCTTGCACTCCGTAGGAGTGCTATTGCTTCGTAGTGAGAATAAATAGGTGGCAACTTGCGTTAATTCTAACTTAAGGTTGTGATTGGTGTCAAACTTTTTTACGGAGATGGAGGCCTATTTATAGTGAAACGAAAAAATAAAGAGACACTTTCCTCCTCCGGTAGGTTCGGTTTCCTAACCGAACCGACACAAAGTGTCCTATTAATTCTAAATTTTACTATAGTTTTCGATCTTTAACCTCTTTAGACGGGAAATCGCGACCCAAAAGTCGCTTCTACGGTGGAGATGTCGGATTTAAGGGACTCTTATAAATATAAACAGATGAAATGTCACCAACAAAGGTGGACATCCTAATTAGGAGATTGTTTTCATCAAATTTACTTGACATTTAATAATATATATGTTATAATAATTAATACATATTTAGCAAAAATATGTATTGACAGGCGATATTAGGACAAATAGATTAGCGTTTATTACAGCGTTGCAGAATAGCGCGGTAGATAAAAATCTGGCACAGAAAAATGTTTAAATCTGAAACAATAAATTGTAACGTTTGTCCAATTTCTTTCGTGTATTTCATTGAAGAGTGGTACGCAAAAGTTAGCTATCCAATAGGGAAAAGATTGGGAATTAGGGCTCAATAAATTGCCTGTGAATTCCCGTGACAACTGCGTTTAGAAAAAACATCGGTGTGCAACATTTTTACAGCCACAGAGTGTCCTATTAATTCTAAACTTTACTATAAAAACAGATTTGGGAGGAACGTAAAATTATGGAGCATCAAGCACAAAACTGGGTGAAAGTCGCCGAGTTAAGTGAGGTGCCTGAAGGGCAACCGAAAGCGATTCAGATGGGAGAAGGGCGCAGCATTGCGCTTTTCAATGTTGATGGAAAGATTTACGCAACGGATAACCAGTGTCCGCACATGGGCTATCCACTCACACGCGGAACCGTCCGGAACGGTATCCTAACCTGTGATTGGCACCGTCGCAGTTTTGATTTGGAAGGCGGCGGCTGCTTCCATGTTGAATGTGACGACCTCCGCGTCTTTCCGGTAGAAATACGGGGTGACGAAATTTGGATTGACCCCGGAGATATGACCTATCGCCGCGCAGAGGAGCATAAGCAGCTGCTCCGGGAAGGTCTTTTGAGTGAAGACCGATGGACGATGTCCAAGGCGATCGCACTGCTACTGAAAGGCGGTGTGCCGGAAGCAGAGGTTATGGGTTCAATTCTGGAACACGTTAGTCGGCACATTGCAACCTCTCACGGCGCAGAAGGTGGCAGCGATGTGTCCAGACTTATCAATGGACTCAGAGTCGGACGCAAATACAATGGTGCTGATAGACTCATCGCTGTTACGACTGCAGCGTGTTCCGCTGCAGGTCCCGCTTCAGAACGGCTGGAGGTTGTGCCGTTGCCGGAGCCGGTTGCGTGGGAGAAGATAAGCCGGTGGGTTCGGAACTTTTCTTATGAAGGGCAGTCGGGACGCATTGAACGCTGTTTGTTCACTGCATATCACAAGGGTGATGCAGATAAGTTGTCCGCGCTCCTCTTTGAATGTGCAGTTGAACCGCATTTTATTGACGCACCGGATATTCCGCTCTATGTGAGTTATCTCGCTGAAGTTGTTGATGAATTTGGGTGGGAACACGCGGCGGAGTTGTTCTTCTATCTCGGTGCCCAACTCGTCGGGCATCGTCCGGATGATCCTGAACGGTATCGGAGAGACGCTATCGGATTTATGAGAGAGATACTTCCGACCATCGAAGGTGCTACCTTAGACCAAAAAGCTGAATTTGACGAGGACGCGTTTGTTGCGGCACTCACGAGTGTCAATCTTGAGCGGTCTTTTAAGGCAGTGCAAACTGTCTTGGTTAATGGGGTCAAGTTAGACAGAGTTGTTACAACACTTGTTTTGCTTGCAGCTGACCGCATGGCAAATACACCTGTAAATGTGGATGCCGGTTGGGAAAACTTAACGATGGAACTCAATCTCGCGGCATCATTACGGAGTGCACAACAAATTGGTGGAAATCTTGTTACAGCGAAAGGCGTTTTCCACGTTGCGTGGCAAATCTTCGCGGATCGCTGGATAAACATTCCCGCGCGAGTTCTCAGTGAACCCTTGAGTGAAGAAAAGTTAGATGTCGCGAATGAAGCAGAGGGGCTCAAGGACATTATTGATACAATTGAGACGCTCGATGTTCAAGGTGTCGGACCAAAGGTGCTGGGTTACCTAAACGCGGGTTATTCTGCTGATCGGCTGATGGAAGAGATCGGTCATACGGTGCTGTGGGATGATACGGGAAGTGAGGTACTGCCGACGCTACGCACCGTGTTTGAAGAATGGAAGTATGCGGACGGACATCCGGCACAGTCCCAATTGTTGGTCGGACTCGCGCGCTACGTCACGGATATCCGATCGAACACGGACAACAAATCTGCGGCGACGACCGCAATGCGTTTCGCCGAAGGCAGAACAACAATTGAGGTCTTTGAGGAGTAATATCTAATGGACCAAAACGCTCGGCACTTCCCACGGACAGAGTATATTGAGGCTGTGAATAAAGGAGACGCGGACCACGTCAAATCCCTGTTAGCAGCTAACGAGGCACTCCTTGAGTTCATTGATGCGCCTTGGTTTGCTTTTGATGCTCCCGCCGTTGTGTTTGCCGCTGCAATCGTCAATCGTCCGCTCGTAGAGGTACTGCTTGATGCGGGTGCAGACATCAACGCGAAGAGTTCTTGGTGGGCAGGTGGCACTTCAGCACTCCAGCACGCAGCGGGTTCGATGCTGGCGTACAACACGGAGTTGGCTGAGTATCTCATTGAACGTGGCGCAACGATTGACGCACACGCTGCAGCTGGCTTGGATAGGGTTGAAACGCTTCAGGCATTGATTCATGAGAATCCGGATGTTGTCAACGCACCCGGATGCGATGGCATGTCTCCGCTTCATTTCGCAGCAACCCCTCGCATTGCTGAACTATTGCTTGCACACGGGGCAGATATAAATCTGCGCGACCGCGACCATTACGGGACTGCAGCGCAGTGGACGATGCGCAGACGACCTGAAGTGTGTCGCTATCTCCTTGAACAGGGTGCTGAGGCGGATGTTGTGCTCTATTGTGCGATGGGTGATGCTGAACGAGCAAAGACGGAATTTGAAAAAAATCCGGAACTCCTCAATCTCAGGATTAATGTGAAATCCCCTAAAGGCTACGTCATACCAACATTAGAGTCGCCTCAAGTTGAGGAAGTCCCCGGCGGACATGTTTATGCTTATCAAGTCGGACCTACCATGCCGCTGCTTGAGATAGCACTGCAGTCTAAGCAGCCAGCAATCGTGGATCTACTGATTGATTCGGGCTATGAGATCAACTTGCGAGATTGGTATGTGCTTGTTGGGCAGGGACCTAAGCGGTTTGATGTATTGGTGAAAGGGTTTCTGGCAAAAGGTTGGGATATCGACGCGCGTCAGAAGCATCGGCGTGGCATGTGGGCACCGCTACATTGGGTAGCACAACGCGGTTTAACGAACGGTGTCGCCTGTTTATTGGCAAACGGTGCTGACCCGAATGTAACCGATGATAAAGGGCAAACGCCGCTACACTTCATCGCGCAGAAGGGTGTCGGTAAAAACCAAGCGAAATTGTTGATTGAACACGGGGCGGATCCAAACGCACGTGATGATACGGGACAGACCCCGCTGGATTACGCCAAGAAAGCGAAACGGAAAACGGTTGCAGATTTCCTAACGAAATTAGGGACGAAAAACGACAAGTAACCGACATCTGCTAAATTAACATAGCCGGTGTTTTTTAGGCTAATCCAGTGTTAGGAGGATTTGGGAATGCAATACGATGACAATTCACCGTTCTATAAATTGCTTGCTACGAAATATAAAAAAGAAGAGGAAACTCTCGGCATTTCTATTGTTGAAGCGCATCCAGAAATTGCGAAATTGACGTGGCCCGGGCCCGATGAACAAGGGCAGCCATTTGTCAAGGGCAGTACCGCGCTGCATTACGCTGCCAATGACGGAAAAGATCAACTTGTTCTTAAACTTCTTGAACATGGATCGGATATTAATGCAAGTGGGGCAAACTGGTACCGATCTGTGCTTTCTTGGGCGGCAAATAATGCGAGGATTTCGACGATCCGGCTACTTCTTGAAAACGGGGCGGATCCAACATCCCTTGATGCGCTACATGCCGCAGCATTTGGTGGTTCCTCTTGCGGTGAAGGCAGAGAACAAGAATATGCAGAAACATTGCAAATCCTGATTGACGCAGGTGCCGATATGAACGATCGCCGTCATTATCAGAACCAAACCCCACTTCGGACTGCTTTAATAAGCGGGAACAGAGGTGCGATTGTATATTTACGCGGGATTGGTGCTCCAGAAGCATAGAATCTACTTACGCTGTCAATGTGTTTGATGGCAAAGTAGGTTGGATAGGATGGAATGAAACCTAACAATTGAATTTGCGATATGCACATTAATTTTCGGTAAGAACAGATGTCTCTTACCTTCATATCATAGGAGAAAGTATAATGTTATCCGAAAATGGAAATTTCGTCAAAGTCGCTGCCCTCAGCGAAGTCGCAGAAGGAAAACCGAGGGCAGTCAGAGTTGAAGGACATAGCATCGCCCTCTTTCAACATGAAGGGGCTGTCTATGCGACAGATAATCAGTGTCCACACATGGGGTATCCGTTGGTGAGAGGACGTGTCAGGAAAGGTGTTTTATCGTGTGATTGGCACGGTTGGAGTTACGACATGGAAGGCGGTGGATGTTTCACCGGCGGTTGTGATGACCTTGCCACGTTCCCCGTTCAAGTTCGCAACGGTGATATCTATGTAGATGTTGCCAGCGGCGGAAAGAAACGCGATGATGCCCATTTTCTGTTATTGAAAGAGGGTTTACTATCCCACGACAACTGGACGCTTTCTAAAGCCATTGCCATTATGTTAGCGAGGGGCGTTTCGGAAGAAGAGACGTTGGAAATCATGGTCAGGCACATGGGACACCATATCTCTACAGATGAGGATGCCTTCAATGGCGGTAGAAAATTAGCAATGATGATGAACGGGCTTAAGGTCGCACACATGTATCAACCCGAAGACCGCCTCATCCCGCTGATGATGTCTGCATCGGGCGCAGCCGGTAGACTCGGTGATCGACCGGACCGTCAACCCTTGCCGCCACCTGTTGACTGGCAGAAACTCGAAGACTGGATTCGAGTGTTCACTACCGATAAGGAGTGGGAAGGCATCGAAAAATGCCTTATCACTGCACGACAATTGGGCGGGCATGATGAGAAAATTATCCCGCTTTTCTTTCAATGTGCGGTTGAGTCCTTTTTCCTTAACCATTCTGACAACCTCATCAATCTCGCACACTTGGCTGAATTACAAGAGCGATTTGGATGGGAACTCACTGGCGAATTAGTCTGCAGTCTCGGCGCAAAAACACTTGGGCAAGGGCGCGGTAGACCGGGCGAACTTCACCGTGAAGCCATCCAAAAAATGGAAGAAATTGCGCATATCTTTGATGAGCTGCCGCAAGGCACATCCGCTGAAAGTGCCGCTGATTACGACGAAGACGAATTTTCAGCAGCACTCGTGAGTGGTGATCTCGACGAAGTTTTTGATGCCGTAACGGAAAATCTTACCGCTGGGGTCCCCATTAACACACTCGCGACAACTATGGTCATGACAGCAGCGGATAGGATGGCACGGACACCTGTCAACATGAGTCCGGGGTGGTGGGATCTAAAAGATGAGATGGAGTTGGGATCGACGGTGAGAAAGGTGCTTCGGTACGGTGGCACTAAAGTCGCTGCTAAGGCGCTCTATCATGCAGCGTGGCGATTTTTCAACAACCGATGGCTCAACATCCGTCATCAGCCGATCACAGAATCAAGAACATCTACAACGCCTGTCCTATTTGATGAAGACGCAGCGATCACCGAAATTTTGGACGCAATTGAATCTGTCCGCATCCAAGAAATCGGGCGGCGTACCCGTGAGTATCTGAATGCAGGAGGTTCCGCGGCGCGGTTAATGGCTGAAATGGGGCTATGTATCCTCAAGGATGATAACGGCGAAGAACTTCTCAGTTCAATCTACATTGTGTCTGAGGAATGGAAAACGTGCGAGTCGCATCCTGCCAGAAATCAGTTGATAGTTGGGTTGGCACGCTGGGCGACGGATATCCGTAGAAACGCTGGAAATGATTCCGCTGTCCAGACTGCGCACCGTTTCGCACGTGGTGAAACCGCGACGGAACTGTATGAATAGCCAGTTTACTATTGGGTCATTTAGTTTTCGATTTTTAATCCGCTTTTAGAAAATCAGACTCGGTAGGTGCGGTTTTGCGGCGTACGTGAAGAAACACTTTCTTTGCATTGGATTTTAGCGTTTGCAAAAACCCCAAATGCGACCTGCATTCCAACCGCACCATAAGTGTCAATTTTAGAAACAAGAACCGTCTCAGACCCAGGGCCGGTAGGTTCGGTTTCCTAACCGAACCGGATCCTACGCGGAATTCTTGAAGACTTCAAAAACTTCTTCAGTCCCGTAGGGACGTTATGTTTATAGCAGCGTTTTCGAGTAAGCATCCAAGCCCTGTAAGGGCGGAAACCTGTTTATATCCACCGTTGCTAAAATGTTGTCAAAATCACTAAATTGACACCTATGGTGCGATTTCCTAACCGCACCATAAGCGTCAATTTAAAAAAAGTTATGCCCTGAAGACCCCAGGCCGGTAGATGCGGTTTGCAACCGCATCGGATACGACGCGAAAACCTTCAGACCCA